>WRDG01000150.1 GCA_009783525.1 Defluviitaleaceae bacterium
CGACAAAAAATGAAGTGGCAATTTTAGCTCGTGCATTCACCGCCATGATTGAAAGCTTTAAAAAACAGGCATTCATACTTGCGCGCATTGCCGAAGGCGATTATACGGTTAAAGTTGATTCGCGGTCCGACAAAGACGTCATTAACCTGTCAATAAACATAATGCTCGAAGAAACGCTTGAAGTGCTGCATCAAGTGGCTACGGCGGGCGTGCAGGTGGCGGACGGTTCCAAAATGATTTCGCACGGCGCTCAGCTGCTTGCGCAGGGAGCCAAACAGCAAGCGTCCACCGTCGAGGAGCTTGCCGTAAGCACGTCGCTAATCGCAGAAAAAACAAAAGAAAATTCTGACAAAGCGGGCAAGGCGGCAACGTTTGCGGAAACCATTAAACACAACGCCGAGGAGAGCAACCGCAAGATGTCGGAAATGATGGACGCGGTAAGCGATATATATCAGTCGAGCCACAATATCGGGCAGGTAATAAAAGTAATAGACGACATAGCTTTTAATGACGTCGAACAATTATCGTCCGCGATGTCCACAGTAGCGACCAAGACGAAAGAAAACGCAGAAAAGGCGGAAACGGCGGCATTGCTTGCCGACACGATAAAATCGAACGCCGAAAAGGGAAGCCGCCAGATGTCCGAAATGGTTGATGCTGTAAAAGACATAAACCAATCAAGCCAAAAAATTAACAATGTCATAAAAATAATTGACGACATAGCGTTCCAAACCAACATTTTAGCTCTTAACGCGTCAGTTGAGGCGGCAAGAGCCGGCGCATTGGGCAAAGGCTTCGCCGTTGTCGCGGAAGAGGTTAGAAGCCTCGCCGCTAAAAGCCAGCAGGCCGCGCAAGACACCGGCGACATGATTTCAAACTCAATAAAAAAGGCTGAGCTTGGTTCACGCATAGCGTCGGACACGGCAAAGAGCTTAGACGAAATCGTTACCGGCATTAACGAAAGCACGATGATCGTAAACGAAATCGCTCTTTCTTCAAGCGAGCAATACAATATTATCGAACGCATAAACGCGGGCGAAGTAAGGAACCTGGCTTCAAAGAGCACTGCCGTGGCCAGGGAGACAAACGAAATGGTTTCTAACTCGATCGAAAAATCCGAGCTCGGTTCGCGCATAGCAGCCGAAACCTCAAAGAGCCTCGGCGAAATTGTGTCCGGAATAAAAGAAAGCGCGCAGATAGCAAACGACATAGCTGTTTCGTCGAACAAGCAATATCAAAACATTAAAGAAATCAATTCGGGCGTCGAGCAGGTGGCGCGCATTGTTCAGCAAAATGCGGCAACCGCGCAGGAAAGCGCGGCAGCAAGCGAAGAAATGAACGCGCAGTCCGCAGTCCTCGAGGATTTGATCAGACAATTTCAACTGCGGAAAGAAATGGCGAGCAGGGGAAGCCTTTCTGTCCCGCATAAAAATAATTAAGCGGAAAAACCGCAATAATACGAATGGAGCGTTTGCATATGACAATAAAAGAGTCACTTCAAGCAATAAAGGAAATCAATTTGGCGGGCAAAGTAAACTTGTCGAACGAAACTCAATTGAGTCTGTACGTAAAATCGTTAAACCTTTTTATCGACGCCTTCCCCGGTTACGCCGACAAAATACGCAGTGAGGTAAGCAAAGAGGAATACCAGGCGTTGGCTCACGCTTTGTCTGACGTCAGAAACTTTTTGCATACGATCCACGCGGACGAACTCGAAAAAGACTGTAACGCCGTGGCCGACCTGGTGCGTAAGGCAGGCTTGGCTTCTGCCGACCAAACGAAAATAGAAGCGTCTGCCGAAAAATTTTTGCAAAACGTAACGGCTCTTTCTGTGGAAATTCAAATGGCGCTGCATTCGTCGCATTCACCGGCTCCGATACATCCGGTTTACACCGAACCTTCGCCGCCGGCGACAGCGGCAAGCGGCCTGCCCGTCATTATGGCAGTCGACAACGCGATCATGTATTTAAACACATTGAAAAAGTTATTAAAGGATGCCCCGTACGAATTGTTTTGCACGAGCTCGTGCTTCGAGGCGCTCGAATATCTCCGCGCCAACAGCCCCGCCGTTTATTTGCTTGATATTGAGATGCCCGAAATGGACGGGTACGAACTGTCGCGCAAAATCAGGCAGATGGGAAAAAAAGCGCCGATTATTTTTATTACCGCAAATTCGGAGCGTGAATATGTGGACAGAGCCGTCGAAGAAGGCGCGGCCGGTGTTTTGGTCAAGCCGCTGCGTTTGAGCCAATTGCTTGCGAAAATAAAAGAGTGCGTCGTTTAAGGGGCTGAACAATTGGAAAAAACTGAAAAAAACAGTTTGTTGATTGTGGACGACGACACGTCAAACCTTTTGCAGCTTGCGAACATACTTCAGCCGGAGTATACGATTTATGCGGCAAAGGACGGTTCGTCCGCTTTAAAGACCGCCGAAAAATCCATGCCCGACTTAATTTTGCTTGATGTAATCATGCCAGACATGAACGGTTTTGAAGTTTTCGCCGAGTTGCAAAAATCAAGCAGGACAAAAACGATCCCCGTCATATTTATAACAGGGCTGCGCGGCAGCGAAGACGAAGAAAAGGGTTTGGCGCTCGGGGCGGCGGATTACATAAGCAAACCGTTCAACTCGGCAATAGTTAAATTGCGTGTCAGAAACCAAATCAAACTGATAAACCTGCAGCGTGATCTTGAGTATGCTGTTACGGAAGCGCGCGCGGCAAACAACGCCAAGTCGAATTTTTTAGCGAACATGAGCCACGAAATAAGGACGCCCATGAACGTTATCATCGGTTTGACCGAACTGATGTTAGACGACGAAATACCCGCTGCAGACTCAAAAGATTATCTGATAAAAATCGACGCTGCCGGCAATACATTGATGGGTCTTATCAACGATGTGCTCGATATTTCAAAAATTGAATCGGGAAAATTTACGCTCGCGCCTGTTAAGTACGACATTGCAGAATTTTTAGGAGACATAATAACGCTTAACACCATCCGCATATACGACAAGCCCATAACATTTAAGCTAAACGCAGAAGGAAATCTTTTGCGTTTTTTATTTGGAGACGATTTACGTTTAAAGCAAATAATAAACAACCTGCTTTCTAATGCGTTTAAATATACTCCGGCGGGAACCGTTACCCTCGACGTAAAAAACGAACGCGAGGGTGAAAACGGCGTCAGGCTTAACATATCGGTTAGCGACACGGGCATCGGAATACGCAGTGAAGACATGGACAAACTGTTTAAGGATTACAATCAGGTAGACATGCAGGCCAACCGTAGCATTCAGGGCACGGGGCTCGGGCTGCCGATCGTTAAAGGCCTTGCGGAACTTATGGGCGGCGATGTTTTTGTCGAGAGCGAATACGGGACGGGCACCAAATTTTCGGTAAGCATGCTGCACGGTTTCGTCGGCGACGAAACCATAGGCACGGACACAGCCGAAGCATTATGCGCCTTCCGTTACGATGACGGCAAAAAAAAGTCGGCGCGAAAGCTCGCGCGGCCTAACCTTGAATATAAAAATGTATTGGTCGTAGACGATTTTCCAACAAACCTTGATGTGGCAAAAGGGCTGCTCGGCAAATATAAAATGCATGTGGACGGCGTTGCAAGCGGGCAGGAGGCTATCGGAAAAATTAAGCTCGGCAACCCGTTTTACGACGCGATATTTATGGATCATATGATGCCCGGTATGGACGGCGTCGAAACGACGCAGTTTATACGCGCAGTCGGGACCGATTACGCCAGGACCGTGCCGATTATCGCATTGACCGCAAACGCCGTGGCGGAAAATGAAAAGATGTTTTTGGACAACGGCTTCCAGGCATTTTTATCCAAGCCCATCAATACCGAAAAACTCGACGCCGTTATACGCAAATGGATAATGAAAGACTCGGAGCGTCCCGATACGATTGTCGAAACAAAAAAGCAAGAAGAAGGAATAACCGTTATCATCCCCGGCGTAAATTCGGTGCTCGGGCTTTCTATATATGACGACGATTACGAAATGTACATAGACATTTTAAAATCATTCGCGGAAGATGTTCCGGCGGAAATAGATAAGCTCGAAAATCTTTCGGAGCAGTCTCTCCGCGGCTACGCAATCGACGTGCACACTTTAAAAGGCGTGACCGCGAGCATTGGCGCCAAAGAATTATCGGAGCGGGCAAAAAATCTCGAAGCTTTGGCAAAATCGGGCGACATAGAAGCGGTTCGCCTGCAGCACGACAAGTTTGTCGCGGACATGAAAATATTAACGGCCGATGTCGCGGGCTGGCTGGAGAGCGTTGATAAATGAAAGCTTCGTATGATGTTATAGTGGTAGGCGGCGGAATGGCGGGCACGGCGGCGGCTGTTACGGCGGCCCGCAACGGAGCCGACGTGCTGCTTGTCGAACAGGGAACGGCGCTCGGCGGGCTCGGGACCGCGGGCGGTATCACGAGCCTTATTTCGTGGGCGCCCGCTTTCGGCGGCTTCGGGCTCGAGATGTACAACAGGCTTGCAGCCGAGGGCGGCGCGGCGCCGTATTCTTCGCACGCCGACAAACCTTACGACGGCGAGTACATGAAGCGGGTGCTCGACGGGCTCGTTGGCGAAAACTGCGCCGATATGCTTCTGTACGCAAAGGTGACGGACATTTCGATAGACGGCGGGCGGTTAGCCGGGATTGAATTGTGCGGCGGCGAGGGAAAATTTTTTGTAACGGGAAAATATTTTATCGACTGTACGGGCGACGCGGCGCTGGCGTTTATGGCCGGAGAGCCGTGCGAGCCGTTGGGCGATACGCAGGCGCCTACGCTGATGTGCCGATACACCGGCGTCAACTGGGACGAATACCAAAAATTTCTTGCGCGGTACGGCGGCGACAATGTGCCGATGATACGCGAGATACTTCCTAAAGCGGTCGCGGCGGGCGACGTTCGCACGGCCGATTTTCATCATCCCGGAGCGTTCCGCATAAACAATGTGCTCACGCTGATAAACGTAGGGCATGTGTACGGCGCAGACTGTCTGTCGCCGCGCGGGCTCACCGAAGCGACGGTCGAGGGCCGCAGGCTTGCGGCGGAATATCTCGGATTTTATAAAAAATACATAAAGGGATTTGAAAACGCTTATTTGGTCAACACCGCGTGCACGCTCGGCATACGCGAAACGCGGCGGCTGTCCGGCCGTTACATGCTTACGTTTGAAGACAAGGCGGGGTATAAAAAATTTGACGACACGGTAATGCGTTTCGAAGGCGGCGGCGAAAGCGACCTGCACGCATCGTCCGCTTCGGAAGAAGCATACAATGCCTACTACACGCTTTTTACAAGCGAGCAGCCGCGCGCCGACGACTGGGCCTCACTGCCTTACCGATGCCTGCTGCCGCAGCGGGCGGGCAACCTTTTTGTCGCGGGGCGCTGCATATCTGCGGAAAGAAAAGTGCAGGGCAGGCTGCGCACGATGGGCAACTGCCTCATGATGGGGCAGGCGGCGGGCACGGCGGCCGCGATCTGCTTAAAGGAAAACATCGCTTCAGATAAAATAAATATAAATAAATTGCAAGACACTTTGCTTAGACAGGGCGTAAAAAATAAATGAGAGCGCGTTTATTTGACAAATTGATGATAAAACGTTAGTATCGTCACGCCCGCGCGGGCAAAAATAATTAATAAGGGGTTGGGTTTTTATGACAAAAAAATTTTTACAGGCGGTTTGCACGTAAAAAATAATTAAGGCGCGGCGGTAACGGTTTGTTTTTTTGCTGCGCCTGCAACGCAGCCTTTCGTAGTCACCTGATATTTTTAGGACACGCTTAAGGGCCGTGTCCTTTTTTGTTGCATCCGGGAGGGAAAATTGGAAACCATACAAGCAAATAAAAACGCGGGCGCCGCTGATTTGCCGCGAAACCGCGAAGAGAATGAAAAAAATAAAATCGATTTGAAAAATTTCGGTTTTAGCGGAACCGAATTTTTTGAAGCCGGATTTATTCCCGGCAGAGTGACCGAACAACGCCGCGAACAATACGCGGTCATGACAGAGGCGGGCGAACTAACCGCGCTGCTAAAGGGCGCGTTTGTCAATGAAG
>WRDG01000151.1 GCA_009783525.1 Defluviitaleaceae bacterium
AGACGTAATTATTTATTGGCTGGCAGTATTAAACATTCTGCCGTCAGAGTTGACCGAGCCGCAAAATACCCACGCATTGCTGCAGGCGTTAATGGACATAAGCGAACCGGCGCAGATGCTTGCGGCGGATAAATTTTTCGATACGCTGCGCGACATTAACGCATTTATGGCGCAATTCAAGTTAATTACCGTAAATGCTGAAAACGGCGGAAGCGTTGATGCGGAAAAAAACATGAACCTGGTTCAATTTTTTACGCGGAATTTGACGCAATCGGTTAATTCAAACGAAAGCCCGGCTTTGCATGCTCATGTAGTCGATACCGATGATGTTTTTGATCAATTTCTTGCCGTATCCGAAGCGGACGATAACTTGTTTGAAACACAAAAAACAATTCCGCGAAGCAATGCTGTTCCAACCGGCGGAATCGAAGCAGACCCCGAGCCGACTGCAATTAAAGCGGAGCACACGGCAAACGGATCAATCGATTCGGCAGGCGCACCGGAAACGGCTGTCAACGTTAACGCGCAAATCAATTTTACTGCCGACCAAACGGTGCAGATTACTCCGTCTGCGGCGCCGCAGCAAGCCGCGTATATAAACACGGCGGACGTTGTTTCGCAGATCATAAGCCGTTTTTCGTTTACATCGGCGGAGCAATTTATGGAAATTAAACTCACGCTACGTCCCGCAAATTTGGGCGATGTTTCGCTTAAAGTAGCGACTGTAAACGGATTGGTTACGGCGCAGTTTGTGGCCGAAAACCAACGCATAAGGGAAATAATTGAGGCGAACTTCAATCAGTTGAGGGACGCGCTGCAGCGGCAGGGCGTTTCGGTTTCCGAATTGTCCGTAAGCGTGCAGCAGGATCAAAACACCGAACAGATGAACCGGTTTTTAATGGCGCAGCAAAGCAGCAGGGCTCGAATGAACGACATACTCCAATCGGCGGCGGAAGCCGAAGGAGCGGAGCAGACGCAGGAGCCGGTTATCGACTACAACACCACCGTGAATTATTTAGTTTAAACAAATGCCGCAAACAAAAAAATGCGGCAAACGAAGGGAGTAAAGGCGCATGTCACAAGATGTCAACGGTTTATGGGCGCCTTTTTCGCCGGCCGTATCGGGTGCAGCCGCAATGCAGTCCGCTAGGACCACGCAAAGCGAATTGGACAAGGATGCTTTTTTAAAACTGCTTATAGCACAAATGAAATACCAAGATCCTTTAAACCCGATGGAGAACAAAGAATTTTTGGCGCAAATGGCACAATTTACCGCACTTGAACAAATGCAGAACATGAACAAATCCATGATGCAGTCGCAAGCGTACTCGATGATAGGCAAAAATGTATACGCTTATTATGCTAACGCAGCGGGTGTATACGAAGAAGTGGAAGGCTTGGTCACGGCAGTATCGCTAAAAAACAACGAAACGTTTTTACTCGTTAACGGAAAAGACGTGCCTCTTTCATCCGTTAGCGTCGTCGGAGACGACTATGTAACCGCAATACAACTCAACTCGATTTTCGAAGGGGTTTCGTCCGCGCGCGACATTGCGCTGATCGGCAAATATATACAAGCGATAACCGTTTCTAACGGACAAGCGACGGGTTTCGTCGAAGGCGTCGTCGAATATGTGCGCTTCAACGGTAGGGATGCCATTCTTATGGTAGACGGGCAGGAAGTGTTCGCTAACGAAGTAGCGTCAGTTTCGGGAGTGCCCTTATTAATAGGTAAAACCATAAACGCGCGTTTTCTTAACGAAGACGGCGAATACGAAACGATAACAGGCGGAACCGTCAAAGGAGTTATCATCGTAAAAGACAAGGCATATTTGCAAGTAGACGGAAAAAATATCCCCATCGAACGTATCAATTACGCAACCGAAGCGCTAAGCTACGTAGGCAAAGAAATTACTTATCCCGGATATTCCGGCGTCGTGGAGTCGGTCACAATGAAAAACGGAATACCGTTTTTCGATATAGGTGAGCTTCAGCTTTCATACACCGAATATCGGAAGATATCGGAAGAGGGAGCGGGCGCTTCATGAACGGTATAACAAACAACCTCCGCATACACGAAGTAAACGCCGAAATTAAAAAAGCTCCCAACACAAACCAAACGGGTGCGGCGGCAAGTTTCAAGGATGTGCTAAACGGCGTACAATTTTCCAAACACGCCGATATGCGTTTAAACGCCCGGCAAATAAAACTGTCGGAAAATCAATTGTCGAGGGTCAACAACGGAATCGACAAAGCTGGCGACAAAGGTATACGCGACTCGCTGGTGTTGGTAGACAACATCGCGCTGGTGATAAACGTAAAAAGCCGGACTGTAATAACCGCAATGCAGCAAGAAAACGAAAATGTATTTGACCATATTGACGGCGCCGTTATCGTATAAGCCGGACCCTCTCGGGGAGCTTGCGGTTTCCGAATGACAGACGAAACCGAACGGCGGCCGACAACCAAAGGAGGCACAAGACTATGATGCGTTCATTGTTCACCGGAGTATCAGGGCTGCGTGTTCATCAGACAAAAATGGACGTAATCGCAAACAATATTTCAAACGTCAACACGGTGGGTTTCAAGTCAAGTCGCGTGACGTTCAACGAAGTATTTTATCAACGCATACAGGGTGCGAGCGGTGCAAACGAAGAAACCGGACGCGCGGGAACCAATCCGATCGCAATCGGTTTAGGCGTGAGCGTAGCGACAATAGACAACCTTATGACTCAGGGCACCCCGCAGCGTACAGACAATCCGTTCGACATAATGATCCAAGGCGCGGGCTTCTTTATAGTCAGCGACAATTCCGGCATGTATTTTACGCGCGCCGGAAATTTTATCCTCGACCACAACTACAACCTTTCAATGAACGGATTGAAATTGATGGGATGGGAAGTCGATCCGCTCGACCCCACAAAAATAACGAGCGGCGCTGTCAGGCCGATAACAATCGACGGCGAAAAGCAATATGTTTCACCCGTGCCAACGTCCAAAATAGACATAGTGGGCAATCTGAACGCTCACGAAGACAAAGTAGTCAACAGGACGATGGAATTTTACGATTCGGTGGGCAACAGATACACCGTAGACATAAGGATGACGTACGGCCCGGAATTGGATCCGCCGCTTGACAACACAACTGAATACAGTTTTTGGCAATTTGAATTTATCGATACGGACAGCGACGGGAATGTTTTTGCTTATCCGGAAAACATCCGCAGGAATCCCGACGGTTCGCATGCGGGTGTTCCGCTTTCAATTGAACTGGGTGCATCGCTTACATCTACGTCGGTTGCCTCGCCGCCTGTTAATTCCGGAATTTTAGTTTTTAACCATACCGGCAAACTGGTCGGCACAGTAAAAGATGAAGCCGCGGCAAATGCTATCGCTGCGCCAAGCGACATAAATCCTGTTTTGGTCAACATGCTTGTGCAAATAAACGATCATCCCAATTTACCCAACCCGACCGCGTGGTTCGGTGCAGAAGTTTACAACGCAACAAACGAACGGGTTCCGGAAATAGGAGCGATCCAATTAAACTTTACGGGTTTGACCGGGTTCGTTGGTGAAGCGACGAACGCAAAGTCTCTATACAGGAACGGTAACGGGCCTGGGACGCTTATGGACATGAACATCGGGCCGGACGGAAAAATTACCGGGCGTTATTCAAACGGCATGACTAAGCTACTTGGCCAAATACCCGTTGCTAGGTTTGTCAACCCGGCGGGATTGGAAAAAATCGGAAACAATCTGTTCGTTGTCACGCCCAACTCGGGCCCATTCGACGGCGTCGGCGAAACCGGCAACTTAATGGGCGGCGTATTGGAAATGGCAAACGTCGACCTGTCGGCTGAATTCACGGAAATGATTACTACTCAGAGGGGCTTCCAAGCCAACTCGCGCATCATAACCGTATCGGACGACATGCTGCAGGAGCTCGTTAATTTGAAACGGTAACGTAAATATAAAGCGGCATTAAGCACGGGAATCTTACGTGTTTAATGCCGCTTCAAAATTATTATAAAATTATTTATTGTTGTTATAAATTGTTAATATGCTATACTTCATTCTTGTAACAAAAATACATGTGTTGCCTGCGGGGTGCCTTATGATTCATGTGACGAAGTTAAACGAAGCGGATATGGTAATCAATTGCGAATTGATCGAGATGATAGAATCTACACCGGACACGACGGTAACCATGAATACGGGACGGAAAATAATAGTAAAAGAACCGGTAAATGTTATGCTTGAGCGTATTATCGAATATAAAAGGAAAATAAATATCGAAGGCATTATTTAATACGTTGCACTTTGAAAGGTTTGGCTTTAGTGGAAATCGGCTCGATAATCGGTATTCTGTTCGGTTCGTTTTTTACGGTTTTTTCTATAATCCAAGCAGCCGGAAATGATTTGGACAAAGCCGCAACTTTTATAAACGGACCTGCAATAATGATTACGATAGGCGGAACGTTCGCTTCGACTTTTTTTGGGATAACGTTTAAAAAATTAATGGCGTCCTTTGCAGCCATCCGTATTGTATTTAAACCTCCGGAAATTGATCCGGCGGAGGCGATAGATAAAATCGTATCTTTGGCCTACACTGCGCGAAAAGAGGGCATATTGGCTCTTGAAGACGCCGTTATGGACATGGACGACGAATTTTTACAAAAAGGCATCATGATGATAGTGGACGGCAACGATCAAGAGTTGGTAAAGGCGATAATGGAAACCGAGTTGGCGCATATTGACGAACGGCATGGAGAGCTTGCCGCCACGTTCGATTTTATAGCGGCTCAAGCTCCCGCGTGGGGAATGGTCGGCACATTGATAGGCTTGATATTGATGCTGCTTGACATGAACGACCCGTCCAATGTAGGGCCCAATATGGCGATAGCTTTGGTTACAACATTTTACGGCTCGATTATCGCAAATTTTTTGGCTTTACCCATAGCAAATAAAATGAAAATGATAAGCAAAGAAGAATTGTTGCTTAAATCGGTTATGGTCGAAGGGATGCTGTCTGTACAAAACGGAGAAAACCCGCGTATAATCGAAGAGCGTTTAAAATGTTTTTTAGCTCCGTCGATACGCAGCGAAGTCGGTAATTACGATAATGATTGATGCTTATGGCATATAAAAAAAAGCCGGATGCACTTCCGAGAGGCGCGCCGGGTTTTATGACTACGTACGGCGACATGGTAACGCTTCTGCTTTGCTTTTTTATTATGTTATATTCTATATCAAATATTGACGCAGACAAATTTAAACTGCTCGCGGAATCATTGATCGGCAAAGAAATAAATATTATAGATTCGGCAATTTTTGATAAAATTACGTCAGATAATGATTCTATGTCAAACGGATACGCCGATGACGGCATTCAAAACGGAACGGATGAAAACCGTTTTGACGGAAATCAAAATACTACGTATGAGCATAATAATATAAGCGAAATGGTCGCGGAATTTGAGTCATATTTATCGGGCAACGACATAACCGCGGGTATAGTGGTGGAAGAGCTCGGTGAATACATGCGGCTGAGACTTCCCGACGGGATATTGTTTGGAGCGGGGAGCGCGGACTTAATTCCCGGAGCGTACAATGTATTAGAAATTTTGATAGTCGAAATGTTGAAATATCCTGAAAATGAAATAAGGGTAGAAGGCCATACATGCGATTTGCCGATAAATACGGAACGTTTTCCAAATAATTTATATTTGTCTTCCGCTAGGGCTGATACTGTAGTATTGTATTTTATAGAAAAAGGTTTTTCACCCAAACGTTTCACATCAGAAGGCAAGGGCGAGTGGTGGCCTATTGCTTCAAACGAAACACCCGAAGGCCGGGCATTAAACAGGCGCGTAGAAATAAAAATATTCGCAAGGCAAACAAAAGTTAACTAATATCTGCGAAAGGTGTATGCGTATGGAAAAAAGCAAAACAATGATGCTGATAATAATGGTGCTTCTGCTTGCATTGTTGGGCACGGTGGTCGGCGTGACATTTTATATATTAAACATGCTGCAAAGTGCACAAAC
>WRDG01000152.1 GCA_009783525.1 Defluviitaleaceae bacterium
GCATCCACAGAAAATCCGGCGACGAGCTGCTCAGCGTCGTCCGGTATTTTTACTTTGGACGCGTCCCTGTTTTTAAAATTGTCTATTGCGCGTTTGATCATCGTTTGCGCCGCGCCTATCGGGTCGTGCTCGAAGCTGATGTGGTTTGCGCCAACGGTCTTTGCCATGTCCGAAGTGGAGACGATTTCCGTGTGGTACCTGCTTGCGACGTCGGGCAGCGACGGGAAACAGCACTGTACGTCTATCACCATCATTTCGATTGCGCCTGTTATGATCGCGAGCTCCTGCTGTAAAAACTGTCCCGCCACCGGCACGCCGTGGCGCATAAGCACCTCGTTAGCCGTGCAGCACAGACCCGCGAGCGTGATCCCGTTCGCGCCCGCGGCCTTTGCCATCGCAATATATTCCGGGTCCGCCACCACGGCGGTAAGCACTTCTGAAAGCGTCGGCTCGTGGCCGTGAATTATTATGTTGACGGTGTCCTCTTTTAACACGCCGAGGTTAGCCCGGCTTTTGACCGGCGCGGGCGTGCCGAACAGTATGTCCGAAACGATGCTTGCGACGCGGGCTCCGCCCCATCCGTCCGCGAGCGCCGTGGCGAACGCATGCTGCAGCAGGTTTTTATAATCGTGATCCACGCCCATCGTCGTGCGGTGCATCGACTCGACGACCATGCGGTCTATGCCGTGCGGCTTGACGCCGCGCGCCTCCCAAACGCCCTGCCGTTTTTTTGGTGCGAGGCCGAGCGTTTTAAGATAGCCTTCCTGCTCCGAAAACTCGTTTATAAACACGTCGGACAGGTCGAGCGCGACGGCGTTTTTGTCGCGGCCCTCTTCCGGCACGTTATAAAGCCGCGCAGCGTAGCGCAGGGCTTTTTCGTCCTTAATCGCGTATCCTTCGCCGCGGCCTTCCGCCACCTTGCGCAGCAGCAGCACGAGGTGCCGCCCGTGGTCTGAGTGCGCGCTTGTGCCGCCGGCCACTTCGCGCAAAAAATTACGCGCGGAAATGGTATCGGCGTCGGCGCCGCAAATGCCTTTGGGCGCTTTTGGCGTGAGCCTGCACGGGCCCAGATGGCATATCTTGCAGCAAATGCCTTTCACGCCGAAACTGCACTGGTTTTTTTGCCCCTCGTAGCGGTCGTAGCATGTTTCGACGCATTCGTCGCACGCTTTTTTCAGCATTTCCTGCGACGCGCGGTCTATCGCTTTTACTGCGAAGTCTTTTACATCCGTTTCGGACATTAATTTATCAACCTTTCTCCCTGAATATACTCTCAATCAATTTGTCGATGATTTTTACAGCCGCGTTGCTGTCGGGCAGTTCCGTAAGCGGCTGCCCGCGCTCCATGAAATCCGCCACCTCCGCGTCGTCCGGGATGCAGACGGTTTCGTCCGCGCCGGTCAGCTTGGCGGCCTCAGCCGCTGCGGGCGGCACGGATTCGCTTCGCACACGGTTTATTATTAAAATTAACTTTTTGTAAGAAATTTCCATTTCTTTCGTTAAGCCATGCAGCCTCAACAATGTTTTAATGCCCGCGCCCGATGCGTCGGAAACTAAAAGAAGCGTGTCCGTATCGGCCACAATGCGGCGGGAAAGGTTTTCGAGCCCCGCCTCGTTGTCGAGCACGACATAAGGATACGCTTCCGCAATTTCGTTAATAACGGATTTTAAAACATTGTTGGCGTAACAGTAGCAGCCCGCGCCTTCGGGCCTGCCCATCGAAATCAAATCGAAGCCGCCCGATTCGACGAGGCTCTCCGCAATTTTCAACTGAAGCATTTCATGTTTTGATATGCCGCTTTTTGCCGCCAGCGCAGATTCTTCGCGCATCTCCTCGCGCGCGGAGCCGACTGTGCCCGTTACCGTCACGCCGAGCGCGGCGTCGAGGCAGCTGTTAGGGTCCGCGTCTATGGCAAGCACGGGTTTTTTACCGTTTTTTATCAGCCGGTTGACAAGCAGCGCCGACAAAGTGGTCTTGCCCACGCCGCCCTTGCCCGTCACCGCAAAAAAATATCCCATTGTGGTACCTCCGCTTTACATAATAAGCTTTATGCAATAAACAATAATAAATAATTCCGCCGTATGGTTTGCCGGGCGGCATGACGCCGCCCCTACATGTCCTTAAAAAATTTTCGTCAAACCGCAAAGGTTGCCGGGCAGCATGACGCCGCCCCTACATGTCCTTAAAAATTTTCGCCAAATCGCAAAACGCTTCGCGCACCGCCCGGTCCGCGCCGTCCAAAACAGACAGATTGTTCATGTCCGCCTCGCGCAGTTTTTCGCTGTAGGGTATGGCCGCGGCGAGCGTTTCGCCCAGGTTTTTTTCTATAAAAAATTTTTCGTTTTCGTTTTTTATTTTATTGCCTGTGAAAAATATTTTTTTAATCCCTATCTGCTCCGCCATGTGTTTGACCCTTACGGCGCACTCAATGCTGCGCATCCCCGGCTCCGCCACTACAACCATCGCGTTTACTCCGGCCGCCGTTGCGCGGCCCAAATGCTCGACGCCCGCTTCCATGTCCATTACGAGCGCGTCGTCTTTATACAGGATCAGGTCCGTGACCAGCGCTTTTAAAAACGCGCCCTCCGGGCAGGCGCAGCCGCCGCCGCCCGCCCGCACCGCGCCCAAGACAACTATGTTGACGCCGTTATGCCGCGTGCCGAAACGTTCCGCCACATCCGAAACATCCGGGTTGAGTTTAAAAACCTTGCCGTAATTGTCGACCGAAGCGCCTGTCCGCTCCTCGATGAGACTGACGCGGCCGGTTATAGGCACGATGGCGTCGCGCATATTTTTCGGCATACCGAGCGCCGCCGCCAGATTTGCGTCCGGGTCGGCGTCAAGCGCCAATACATTGCCTCCGCTTTCGGCAAGCAACAGGGCAAGGGCGGCGGCTACGGTGGACTTGCCCGCGCCGCCCTTGCCCGAAACAGCGATCTTCATTTTTTGCCATCCGCGCCGCGTATTGATTCTTAACAAAAAATACGTCCGCGTCTTTCTATTTCAATTTTTTATTTTTTTTCCGCGAGACAAAAAGTTATTTTGCCCGCATAAAAAAAATCACGGGTTTATCAATTAATAATAAACCCGTGCGTTTTAACTAAAATCCGTATTTTGCTTTCATTTTGCGCGTGAGCTGCTCCAGCAAATCGAATACGCGCTCGGCGTCCGCCTCGTCCATCGAGCCTGTTCCGCACGAAGGGGTTATGAGAGCCTGCTTGACGATTATTTCTTTGTTTACGCCTTTTGCGGCGAGGTTGTCCATCATTGCCTCAAGCTGAACCTCCAGCGATTCGGCCGTTTGTTCGCGGATCTTGACCGAGGTTGGCACCACGCCCCACGCGAGCATCCCGCCGCGGTCGAGATGTTTTTTTACCGCGTCCGCGTAGATTGCGATCGTCTCGCCGTACTCAAAAGCGTCGAAGTTAACTATGTCAACTCCCGCGTCCATAAGTATGCTCCACTCGGTGTTGCCGCAGCAGTGTACGCCAGCGAGCGCTTTTTCCGCGTGCACGGCTTCGACCATTTCCGCCACGAGCGCAACGACGTCGTCGCGCTTAACGGAAACATAGGTCGAGCTTCCGAACGCGGACAGTATCGGCTCGTCAATAAAGCAAATCATGTTTTCGGCATACGGCGCGAATTTTTGCAACTGCCAGCGGCATTTCATTGCGAGCCCTTTAACGATCACGTCACGAAATTCTTCATTATAAAAAACGGCGCGCTTGTTTTCATCTACGATGGTGAGCGCGAAACTGCACGGGCCGGTTGTTTGCACTTTGACCCACGGGCGTTTGCCGCCGTCTTTAAGCGCGTCAAGCAGCGCGTACACGCCCCTGGAATATTTTTGGGAGATTGCGAAGCCGTCAAGCGAACCGCCTTCGTCCACTTCCATGTACTGCGCGTAAAAATCCGCGAACTCGTCGGAATAATCGCCCGTCGTGTCGAAATACATGCGCGACTTTTGTTCGTCTATAACTGCGCGCGGCAGGTTTTCGCTGTATTGGATCTCCATTTGCTCATATAGGCCGTGCTTTGGAAGCTGCGGCCAGATGGGCGCGTCGAGGCGCGACAGAGAAACCTCCACCGCTTTTTTTTCGCTGAAAAACGGCATGCTTCCTATAGCCGTGGATAAAAATTTCGTCTCCATTATGACAGCGCCTCCTTCATTGCTTTTATATGCGCGGGAGTTGTCCCGCAGCAGCCGCCTATGATGTCCGCTCCGGCCGCCGCGAGCGCCGGCGCGAGTTTCGCCATGTCTTCGGGCGTTTCAGGAAAAACGTCTTTTCCGTCGATGTTTTGCGGCAATCCCGCGTTGGCGTGCACTAAAATGGGCATGCCGGGCACGGCTGCGCGTATCTCGCCCACGATCTCTATCATGCGCTCGATGCCGTTTCCGCAGTTTGCGCCTATTATGTGCGCCCCCGCCTCCGTGGTGGCCTTTGCCGCCTCCGTGGGCGATACGCCCATCATGGTCCGGTAATCGCCGCGCACGGTTTTTTCAAACGAAAACGTGCAGATTATTTCCAAATCGGTATTTTCTTTTGCGGCCTTTATTGCGATGCAGGCCTCGTCTATGTCGCTCATGGTTTCGATGCAAACTGCGTCCGCGCCTCCTTTTGCGAGCGCGGTAATTTGCGTTTTAAACGCCTCGTACATTTCGTCTTCCGTCACTTCTTCCGTAACGAGCATCTTGCCCGTTGGCCCCACCGACGCGATGACCCACCGGTCGCCGCCCGCCGCAAGACGCGAGGCGCGCGCCGCCGCTTCGTTTATTTCCGCAACTTTGTCCGCGCAGCCGAAATGCTCGAGCTTGTAGCAGGTGCCGCCAAAACTGTTGGCCTGTGTCATGTCCGCGCCCGCCTCGATGTAGCTTGCCGCGATGTCCTTCACGTCGTCGAAGCGGTTGATGTTCCAGAGCTCCGGACACTCGCCGGGCTTGAGCCCCTTCTTGTACAAAAATGTTCCCCACGCTCCGTCCGAAACGAGCGTCCTGCCTGATTTGACCGCTTCCCTGATGGTCGTAAGTGGCATCAAATTACCTTCCTTCGTTGTAAATTTATATAGATCAAGATTTATTTATGCTTAATCATCCTGTACGTCCCAAGTGACGCGAGCACCGTCAGGTCTTCCGGCGGAAGCCATCCCGGAGCCGTGCGGTCAAACAGGATTTGGCCGTCGGGCGGGAGCTCGTCGTCGTCGCCTCCGGCGTTTGCCCAAAGCAAATACGTAACCGGCACATGAGGCAGCAAAGGCAGCTCGACCTTGAAGCGCCCTTCGCGCCCGCCGTCCGCAACCGTTCCGCCAAGTTTTTTGCCCGCCGCGACAAACGCCTCCGGGTCTTTGCCGAACCTTCCGACTAACGGCGCGACCGCCCTCGCCCTAAACTTGGGGTCGTACACGAACGCGCCCGCAATTTCGCGGAAGGAGATCAGTTCGCCCTTGCGCCTGCCCGCCCCTTCTGAAACGAGGTAGTGAAGCCAAAGCACGCGCTCCGTTTCGCTGCCGTCAGACAACCGCGTCTCGCCGCCGAACCACGGCAAAATATATCCGCCGTCAAACCTGACGCCGCATTTCGCGCAGACCGCCTGCATTTCAAGTTTTGCGAGCGCGCTTTCCGCAAGCCCGATGGCGTCCGCGTAACCGCTGCGCATTTTTAACAACCCCGCAAATTAGTAATTAAACGTACAAATAATCTTTGTATATTCTAACATAAGTAATATAATGTAGGGAAGGAGTGATTTGATTGCACGGAAATATATTGGACACGATAGGCGGCACGCCTCTTGTCCGCATTAACAAAATCCATACGGGCGGCGCAAAAATTTACGCAAAGATCGAAGGCGCGAACCCCACGGGCAGCATCAAGGACCGCATCGCGCTCAAGATGATCGAGCAGGCGGAGTACGAAGGTTCGCTTGTGCGCGGAATGGAAATTTTAGAAGCCACCAGCGGCAACACGGGCATAGGGCTTGCGATGATAGGCGTCGTCAAGGGCTACGGCGTGACCATAGTCATGAGCGAAGCGGTTTCTGTCA
>WRDG01000153.1 GCA_009783525.1 Defluviitaleaceae bacterium
AAACGGAGAGCCGTGCAATGTCTGCGCGTCATGCGAGGCAATATTAAGCGAAAAAAGCTTGAACATAATCGAAATAGACGCCGCCAGCAACAACGGAGTAGACAATATCAGAAACCTGCGCGAAGAAGTCCGGTATTCTCCGGCGGAAGGCCGCTACAGGGTTTATATAGTCGACGAGGTACACATGTTTTCGGCAAATGCTTTTAACGCGCTGCTCAAAACTTTGGAAGAACCGCCGCCGTATGTGGTTTTTATTTTGGCGACCACCGACCCGCATAAAATCCCGCCCACAATTTTATCGCGCTGCCAGCGTTACGATTTCAAGCGAATTACAATAGACGACATGACGGCGGCGTTAAAAAAATACCTTGCAGAAGAAGAGTCGCATGCGGACGACGCGGCGCTAAGGTACATCGCTTCCGTATCGGACGGAGCGCTGCGTGACGCGCTTTCCATTCTGGACCAATGCCTTTCGTTCTACCGCGGCGAATCGGTTACATTGGAAAAAGTTATGGAAATACTCGGCACTGTTGATCCGCAGGTATTGTTTGATTTCAGCGACGCATTAAGGTTAAAAGACAGCATGAAGGTTTTGGCGGTTATCAATCAAGTTGTGAAGGACGGGAGGGACATCGAGCAGTTCGCCGCCGATTTGACTCGGCATTTTAGGGACTTACTTGTCGCGGCCCAAACGGGAGGCAACGCTTCGGTTTTGGAACACACGGACGAAATGATAAACAAATTGCTCAAGCATGGAAAAAAATTTGAAACCGAGCAATTGATTGCTTATATATATTCATTTTCGGAATTGATCGGCGAATTAAAATATTCCGCGTCCGATCGGCTTTCATTGGAAGTAAACGCGTTGAAATTGTGCTGCGGAAACAATAATGAAAAACCGGCCGGCGTATTGACGCCGGCTGCAGAAATAAAAACGTCAGACGCAAAAACTTCCCAAAAATACGAAGATAAAAAACCGGCCGAATATACGGCGGCAGACAATCAGCCTGACTGGGCTGATGCCGGCGAATACGAAACGAATGAAAAAAAACCGTGCAGCGCAAACATTATCGCAAAAAATTGGCTTAAGTTCTGCGCGGTATTTTCGGGTTTTTTGCTTCCCGTGATAAAAAAGACCAAGCCGGATTTTCCGTCGGACGGAATTGTTCTTATTATTTGCGAAAATTCGGACGACTTAAAATATTTGAAAAGCAAAGAAAAAGAAATATCTCTCGAAATGCAAAAATTTTTTACGTTAAACCCTGCGCCCGATTTATTATTTAAAACCGGGGATCCAAACCGTTTACCGGAAAATAAACCGGCCGCGGCCGATGATTTCCGCGAGTCCATCGCAGGGCAGATCAATATGGATATAGACTTCGAATGAGACGGGGGGCCAACTAAATGGCAAAAGGTTACGGCGGAGGTATGCCCGGCGGCATGAACATGAACAATATCATGAAGCAGGCTCAAAAAATGCAGAAGCAAATGGCGGACATGCAAGAGTCGCTTGCGGAAAGGACTTTGGAAGTTACTTCGGGCGGCGGTGCCGTTACCGTTGTGATCGCAGGCGACAAAGTGATCAAAGAATTGACAATCAAACCGGAAGTTATCGATCCCGACGATGTCGAAATGCTGCAGGACTTGGTAATGACGGCAGTAAACGAAGCGTTCCGCCAAATGGACGAAATGGTAAGCAAAGAGATGGGTAAAATAACCGGCGGAGTCGGTATGCCCGGATTATTTTAATATTTAAAATGGATTATTACGGAAGCTATATCACAAAGTTGATTGACGAATTAAAAAAACTGCCGGGTGTAGGCGGCAAGCTGGCGCAGAGGATAGCGTTTCATATTATCCAACTGCCGGGCGAACGAGCGGACGCATTGGCGGAATCGATAACAAACGCCAAACGCAATGTTCGCTATTGTTCTGTTTGCTGTAATTTGACCGACGCGGATCCTTGCGCGGTTTGCAGCAACAGCGGGCGCAACCCGAACGAAATTATGGTAGTGGAAGATCCCCGCGACATGGCGGCTTATGAACGGACAAATGAATTTAAGGGCCTGTATCATGTGCTGCACGGAGCAATTTCGCCTATGAACGGAATCGGCCCGAACGACTTGCGTATCGGCGCGCTGCTTAAGAGATTGCAAAACAAACCGGCGGACGAAGTCATCATCGCAACAAACCCGAATGTCGAAGGCGAAGCGACTGCCATGTACCTAAATAAAATATTGAAGCCTTTGGAAATAAAAGTTACGCGAATTGCTCATGGCGTACCCGTAGGCGGCGATTTGGAATATGTCGACGAGGTGACTCTACTCCGCGCCCTTCAAGGCCGCAGAGAAATGTAAGGTTTATATAAGCGTCAAAAAATAATTATGACAAAGAAAGGCGCGGGCGTTTTTAAGCACCTATATAAAAAAAGCTCCTGCGGGGTTTTTTCTTGAAAAACGCGACGCGAACGGCAAAATCATGAGTAAAAAAACTTTCATTATTTTATTGTCGTCAATAGGGGTTGCGGTTGCGGGCGCCGTCGTTTTGTTTTTGATATTGATTTGGCCTGCGATTAACCCCATATCGGACGGCGGAAGCTCAACCGTAAACGGAAACGGCTTTCCGTCCGTTTCGGACACGGCGGATCAAAACAATACAGGAAGCGCGGGGCTCATTGCCTCGTCCGCAATCGGCGAATTGACAATGACGCCTCTCGATGTAAAAACACGGGGCGTCGCAGTCGAATCGTCTTTTTTGTTTGAATCGAAGGTTCCGATAACGGCGGATCAACTGTCGTCTTCGCTCACGTTTAACGGCGGCAGCTCGCCGGAGATATCGTTTACCGTCACCGACCAAAATAACGGAAATTTTTTATTGGAATTTGATAAACCGTTGGAATACAACCAAGTTTACACAATGCAATTTCAATCGCCAAACAGGCATCCGCTGTCGTTCGCGTTTCAAACTGAACGCGGATTCGATATCATACTGACCCATCCCGGAAATACCCGCCACAACGTGCATACAACTACCGGAATTGAGATAACTTTTTCGGAACCTCTCGAACGTGACGGCATGGCTCCGTTTTTTTCAATTGACCCTCCGGTTTCCGGCAGGTTTGAAAATGTAGGTTCGACTTATATTTTTGTGCCCGACCGTTTGTCGTTTGACACTTTTTATACCGTTACTATTGCGGGAGGCGCAAACGGCGTGCGGAGCGCGGACGGTCGCATTATGAACGGAGACTATACGTTCAATTTCCGCACGGAATGGAACGGTGCGTCGTCCATGGATTGCAGGCTGGTTGGCGCAGCATATGATACGGTTTTGCCCGGCGAAGACATAGCCGTAGAAATTTATTTGAGCGACGTATTGAGGGACAGTTATTTTACCGTCGATATTTATCAAATACCTGACGCGGATTCTTACATTAATTCGGCGGCAGGTAATTGGCCGCTGCTTAAAAGCCTGCAGACAAAAACGCTGCAATACGACGGCGGATATTATTTTACAAGATATTTTTTAATTGCCGAACCGCTGCCTGTGGGTTTTTACAGATTTGACATATCGGTCGAATACGGCGGTAACATTATTGAAATGCAAAAATGGATACAGGTTTCGGCCTTGTCCGTGTACTCGCTTTCGATCGGAGGAGACCTGTGCATTTGGGTTAACGATACAAACACAGGGCTGCCGGTCAGCGGAGCGACGGTAAAAGCAAACGGCAATACAGCAAGGACATCTTCCGACGGCACCGCAATGATAAAAACAGATTTGGATTCGAAGTCGGTTGTTTCGGTTGAAGCGGCAGGTCACGAAACGTTCGTCTACACGATACAGACGCAAAGCGACAGGCAACTGCAAGCGAACGAAAAATTTTTCAGTTATTTATACACCGACCGCCAGGCGTACAAGCCTAACGACACAGTAAAAATATTCGGCGCAATCAAACCGCGAAGCCCGGCATTTAACTTCAGCCCGAACGATAAGCTTGTGCTTAAAATAGGGGACATGCTGGAGCTTACGCCGACGCTTGACGCTTACGGCTGTTTTACCGCCGAGCTTCCGGTTTCGGGATTTTACGGATATATGGACATTAGGCTGCTGATAAACGGAGAATATTGCTGCGCTAATTCCATAATGTTTTTGGATTACAATCTCGACTCATATGTTATAAGCGGAGAAACCGACAAAAATGTCTATTTTATTGACGAAGCGATTGAAGCGACCGTAAACGTAGCCGCCTTCGACGGAACGCCCGTTGAAGGAGTGGGCATCAGGGGAGGCTACAACGTAAACTTTTCGCATGTTACGGATTCGTCGGGTGCGGCTGTCGGATCGTTTTATTTCGAGCCGTATTATTACGGCTATGTAAGCTGGTATCCAAATTATAATCATCTTTGGTTTTCGGTAACGGGTTTGGAAGAATATTCGCAGGATATATACATGCCGGTAGTTATTCTGCCGTCTGAAATCATGCTCGAATATGAGGTTGTTGCGCCGTCTGCGGTATCGTTTGCGTCAAGCCGGATAGACAGAGACAAGCTGAGTAAAAATATCGACGACGCCGGCGAAGGCCGTACCAATTTGTATGAGCCGGACAATTTTCGCGGATCTGTTACAGATCTGGAATTTACAATCGTTATTACGAGGCATGTCGCTACAAGGATAAAAACAGGCGAATATTATGATTTTATCCAAAAGAAAAATGTTGAGCAGTTCCGTTACGATTCCGAGTCTTATTATTACGATACCTTGCATGTCCGTACAGAAAACGGGCAAGCCGTTGTACACGGCCTACCCGTCAGCGACGATCCGTTGGTTTATTATTCGGGCATGGTAAATTATCCGGGCGGCAGAGGGATCGATATTTCGTTTTATTTATACTGGGGGCCGTCATATTTTAGCTATAACGAAGGAAATTATTCGTACTACGCCCTTGCGTTAAGAAAAAATGACGTTTTGCAAACAAGCTGGGGAGCGAGCATGAAAACCGGCGAATCCGGTTTTTTACAGCTGATGCAATACGGATCTGCGGATGCGGTTAAAATCGAAGCGGGTTCTCTGCTTATAATTCCCGCGAGGGAAAAGGCTCTGCGGATGCAAACCGGGCGGCCCGACGGCGTTCCGTTTACATTCGGAGAAGACTATGTTCCAAACGTAAGCGTGTTCGGCGCATATTTCGACGGGCGGCGCATACACAGGCTGCAAGGCCCTATGACTGTTTTATATGATTACGACGATTCGGAATTGTCCTTTGATATTTCGTTTGATAAAAATGTTTACGCGCCGGGTGAAACAGTCAACGCAAAAATTTTTGTAACGGATGCAAGCGGCGCGCCGCATCGCGCGCGTCTGCTGATAAATGTTGTCAACGAGCAAATGCTCAGGCAGTTTCCGAATTATCCGACTTTTTTATACAGATGGTATATGAGCGCTTACACAAGCCCATATCCGTACACCGAATATTTTTCTTATAATCCCAACGACGGTACATGGGGCGGCGGAGCCGAAATGGGGGGCGATGGTGAACCGGACGCAAGCAGCGACCGCGGAGCCGACGACCCGCGCAAAAATTTTTCCGACAACCCGGCGTTTTTTATCTATGAGTCGGACAGCGGAGGCATCGCAAACGTTTCGTTCAAACTGGCGGACAACATAACTGCGTGGCGCGTTTCTGTTTTGGGTATAACGGACGGGAAAAATGCGAAAGCGGGCGACGAGTCAAAACGGATAGTTTCGACGCTTCCGTTTTACATCGACTTCGTAATGAACGGCGAATTTATACTCGGCGATGATATCGCTTTGACCGTAAAACCATTCGGCGCACAGTTTAAACTGAACCAAACCCGCGTGTCATACACGGCGGAATTGATCAGCGGCGGCAATGTGATCGAAACGCGGCAGTCGGAAGGAGCCGGCGCCGTATTTATAAATTTCGGCAAACATCCGGTTGGAACATATGA
>WRDG01000154.1 GCA_009783525.1 Defluviitaleaceae bacterium
ACGTCCGCGTCGCCCACGTAGGCTAAATGCGGAACCTTGCTGCCGTTGCCCACGGCGGCATTTTTTATTTCGACGAAGTCGCCTATTTTGCAGCCGTCGCCCACTTCGGCGCCGGGCCGCAAATAAGCGAACGGCCCGACCGACGTGCCCGAACCGATTGCCGCGCCGTTTGCCACGCTGTACTGCACGGACGAGCCTTCGCCCACCTTCGTGTCCGTGAGCCGCGCACCGGGCCCGATTATTGCGCCGCATCCTATTTCGCAGCCGCCTTCTAAAATTACGTTGGGCAGCAAAACCGCGTCGCGCCCGATTTTTACCGCGGCGTCGATGTAGCAGGTTTGCGGGTCCGCCATTGTCACGCCGCTTTCCATGTGCTTCTCGTTTATGCGCCTGCGCATAACGGCCGCCGCGGCGGCGAGCTGCGTTTTCGTGTTGATGCCGAGACATTCGTCGCAGTGGCCGCCGTAAACGTAAACGGCCGCCTCACGCCCGCTTTCTTTCAGCACGGCGGGGACGTCGGTCAAATAATATTCGCCCTTTTTGTTGAGATTATTAATTTTGGAAAGCCCGTAAAGCAGCGCGCCGCCCTTGAAGCACATTATCCCGGTATTTATTTCGTTGACCGGCTCCAGCTCTTTCGGCAGGTCAAGCTGCTCGATTATTTTTACAAACGCGTCGCCGTCTTTAATCACGCGCCCGTAGTTGAACGGGCTGTCCGTTTTGACGGAAACAATCAGCGCGTCCGTGCCGGCGCGGCCGGTAAAATTTTCTTTTATGTCGCGCAGCAGTTCCGGCGTGACAAGCGGCGTGTCGCCGCAAAGCACGATAATGTCCTCGTCTAACACTATAAAGTCTGACGCGGCCATCACGGCGTGCCCGGTGCCGAGCCTCTCCGCCTGCGTGACAAACTGCACGCCGTAGCCGCCGGACGCCTCGCGCACGTCGCCGCCCATGTGCCCGACCACTACGATGATCTCGTCGATGTCCGCGCCCTTGCACGCCTCGATCACGTAGTGCAGCATCGGCTTGCCCATAACCGGCTGCAGCACCTTCGGCATGTCGGAGTTCATGCGCGTGCTTTTGCCCGCGGCCAAAATTATAGCTTTCATATAAACCTCCATATCATTTAACTGTGTGCATATAAAAAAATCCCCGCCCGTTGGGCGGGGGAATTTTTTATTCCATTCCGTATTTTTTCTTGAACCTTTCGACACGCCCGCCCGCTTCAATGAGCAGCTTCTGGCTGCCCGTGTAAAACGGGTGGCACTTTGAACAGACTTCGACATGGATGTCGCTTTGCGTCGAGCCCGTGACGAACTCGTTGCCGCAGCTGCATTTTATTTTTGCGTCGAAAAATTTCGGATGGATTGCCTCTTTCATATGATCACCTGCTTCTGCATTGAAATGACTCCGCGCCGCCCGCGCATAAAAAAACGTCCGGCTTACGCGGGCGGTATTTTAACACGGGCCGCAAAGGTTTGTAAAGTATTCGATGATTAACTCGTTTATGCGCGAGTAAAATCCCGGCAGTGAGAATTTTTCTTTAGAAAAATTTTAAGGGATTTTGCGAAGCGCAGAAACGGCGATTTACAGTTAATCATCGAATACTAAAGAAAATCCGAACGAAAAATAAAAAACGTCGGTTTTGCCGATGGCTGAGGCATTATAACGCTTTTTTCAATAATGACAACTATTCGATGATTAACTGCATTTCGCCGTATTTGCACTTCGAAAAATTCCTTGAAGCCGGAATTTTTTTCGCGCAAATCCGAGTTAATCACCGAATACACAACTAAAATGAACCCGGACGAGTTCAGACTTTTTTTGATCGACTTTTATTCTGATGACCCGGCGGTTACTGATGTTATGATAAGCTCGCTCGACGACGGCACGGTTTGCTATATTCCCGTGACGGAAAATTTTTTTGTCGTCGACCAAGACCGATTAACAAATATTTTATATGAGAACGGTTTGAACGAAACACAAGAGGAGATCGCGGCGGCTTCCACTGTACGTGAAGCGGGTGACATATACCTGTCATGGGTTTTAAGCCTTGAGGATAAAATCGATCATGATTTGTTTGCTTATACTTTGAAACAAGCAAAAGCGGCGATAAACGATAACAGCCAAAAGGAACCTTTATAAACACCGCTTCGTCCAATTTTTAATCCTTCGTTGGTTCATTCGAAAGGATTAAAAATCGTCTCAGCTGGGTTTATAGAGGTTCCTCAAAATGAATTTTATGACACTCCGTTTAAAGACATACCAATAAATATTAATTTTTTTGACGCGGACGCGATCGCGGACAATAACGTTGGTTCAATTGACAAAGGCAATGCAGAGGTAATCGGTTTAGTAAATTTTAGGTATAATGGCGAAATTTTTAAAACGGATGGATCAAACGAAATGTATTCGCGTGGGTGTTCTTCGGGGTGTCTTTTTAAATACGTATATCTTAACACTTACCAGTGTAGGCGTATCTGCCAGTTTTGCGGGCAGATAGACGGAACGGAGAGCCACTCGCTTTCGTCGGTAACGTTTTATCTTGCTGACGGACATTTCGGACCGTGCTCAAGGTGTACGCAAGCGGGAGCCAATTCGCATTCGATGGGCAGTTGGGTTTCGATAAGCTCGTCAGAACAAAAAAAATGCGGCAGTTGCAACTATGTTATTTACGGAGATCATTACATAATACCGTTGGGTAACAATATTATTGCATGCGCTGTCTGTATCGCAAAACTCCCCGCCCGTTTTCGGCGGGCTTTTTTTTTGCTATCCTCTGCGTAAAGCAAAAACATGGGGTATGCCGGTGTATCCGTTCGTAAAACGACTGCTCGACATAATTTTTTCCGCCGCGGCGATTTTATTTTTTTCGCCGCTGTTTTTGTGCGCCGCGCTAATAATAAAGGCGGGGTCGAAGGGGCCGGTCATATTTAAGCAAAAACGCGCGGGCAGAAACGGTAAGCTGTTTACTATTTATAAATTCCGCACGATGCGCGTTGACGCGCCTAAGGACGTGCCCACGCATCTGCTTGCGGATCCGCAGGCGCACATCACGCGCATAGGCCGCTTCTTAAGGAAGACGTCGCTCGACGAGTTGCCGCAGCTTGTAAATATTTTTGTTGGGCAAATGTCTTGGATAGGGCCGCGCCCCGCGCTCTACAACCAGGACGACCTGCTCGCCTGTCGCGCGCGGCTGGGCGCGGACGCGGTGCGGCCGGGGCTCACCGGCTGGGCGCAGATAAACGGCCGCGACGAAATACCTGTGGAGGAAAAGGCGCGGCTCGACGGCGAATATATTAGGCGAATGGGATTTTTTTTCGACTGCCGTTGTTTTTTTGCGACGTTCGCCGGCGTGCTGAAGGGCAGCGGAGTTAAAGAGGGCAAATAAAGTTGCGTTTATTTACGCTTTGTTTGCAAATGTTTTTATTGTATTATAAAAAAAAATCTCCGGAGGGTCACATGAAGCTGAGGAACAAGTTGCTGCTGCCGGTTATAGCCATGCTGATACTTGTTGTGGCGGTCATAGCCGTAATTAATTATCAAATCGCAAAGGACGCCGTCACGCATCTGTACGACGTAAAAATTGAAACAAGCATTAAAAACATAATCTCGCAGGCCAGGATATCGGAAGAGGTTGTGGATTTGGTAATAAACGAAATGGACGGCAAGAACATCGCGCTGGCGCGGGCGCTCGCCGAAATAATCAAGCAGAACCCCGCAACTCTTTCGACGGACGAAATGGTCCGCTTAGCTAACCTGTTCAACGTGACGGAGGTTCATGTAATGGATTCCGAGGGCGTGCTGTGGTGGGGCAACGTGCCGCTCTACTACGGCTTCGACTTTAAGGGCGGCGAGCAGACGGAGCCTTTTTTAAGAATATTGCAGGATCCGAAGTACGAGCTCGCGCAGGAGCCTATGCCGAACGCCTCGTACGGGTTCATGTTCCAGTACACGGGCGTTGCGCGGCAGGACGACAAGGGCATCGTGCAGATAGGTATCGCGGCGGAAATAGTTGACCAATTGCTGTCCGCGTTTGACATCCAAAAAACGATCGAGCAAACGAACGTGGGCGTCGAAGGCTACAGCTTCGTGGTCGAAAACGATATTATCGTGGCGCACCCGGATTCCAAAAAAATAGGCGAAGAGTTTAAGCCGACGCGCAAGACGATTCCGGGCGTAAACAACAGGCAGTGGCTCATAATAGAAAAAACGGAATATTATTCGGGCTTCGTGCAGGACGGAAGCAGGTTTATATACAATGTAATACCCCGCAGCGAAATTTTCGCGCAGCTTGACTACATGCGAAACGTCACGGTGGCCATATCGTTAATCGCCGTCGTGCTTATGTGCGCCGTGCTGCTGTATGTGCTGAGCCGCGCCATCCGGCCTATGGAGGAGCTTAACGTCAAGCTCGGCGCGGTCGCGGGCGGCAACCTCGGCATAAGCATCGAGTCGAACTCCCGCGACGAGGTCGGCCAAATATCGCGGAGCATGGCGTCGGTGCTTAACATTTTCCACACGCTTACCGAAGACCTCACCGGCATGGTCGAGGCGTTAAACGTCAAGGGCGAGATCGGCTACAACATGGACGAAACGAAATACGCCGGCGACTATAAAAAAGCCGCGGCGGGCATAAACGCCATGTCAAGGAACAACGAGGAGGCCATCTCCGCATTGATAAACGTCCTCGAAAGTTTCGGCGAGGGCAAATTCGACGTCGCGGTCAAAAAATTCCCGGGCAAAATGGCGGTAATCAACACCACCGCGACAAAAATCCAAAACGAAATAAACAATATAAACTCCGACATAAACATACTGGTCGCCAAGGCGATCGAGGGCGAGCTCAAGACACGCGCCGACGCCGGACGCTACAAGGGCGAGTGGCAAACGGTCATGCACGGCTTCAACGACCTGCTGCAGGCCGTGAGCAACCCGCTCATGGCTACAAGCGTGGCGCTCGCGGAAATGGCGAAGGGCAACCTAAACGTAAAGATTACGGAAAGTTATTCCGGCGACTTCAAGGTGATCAAAGATTCTTTCAACGCGACTCAGGACACTATAAACGGCTATGTTTCGGAAATATCGTCGCTGCTTGAGCGGATGTCAAACGAAGACTTTGACCTCACAATCGAAAAGAAATACATAGGCGACTTCGTGCGCATACAGCAGAGCATCCAAATGATAATCGTCGCAATGAACAACATGCTAAACGACTTTAACGATTCGTCGGACAGGATCGCGGACAGCGCCGAGCAGATCGCGACCACGAGCAACCAACTCACGAACGGCGCCCATACGCAAACGGAATCGCTCGGCACCTTAAACACGATTGTAAGCGACATAAACATCAAAACCGCAGAAAACAAAGAGAGCACGGACAAGGCGGAAGCTCTCGTCAACATTGCGCGCAAGCATGTGGATCAGGGCAACGCGGAAATGGAGACGATGCTCACGCTCATGGACGGCATAAGCCGTTCGTCCGCAGACATTTCAAACATCATCAAGGTTATTGAGGGCATTGCTTCAAAAACCAACCTGCTCGCGCTTAACGCGGCGGTGGAGGCGGCGCGCGCGGGCGAGCACGGCAAAGGCTTTATGGTCGTTGCGGAAGAGGTCCGCAGCCTTTCGCAGCAGAGCCAAAAAGCCGCCACGCAAACAACCGAGCTTATCAACAACTCCGTTGTCCGCACCAAAGAAGGCGCGGCAGCAATTAAGGACATGGCAAAGACGCTGCAGCTGATCAACAACGAAATAGCCGAACTCGCGGAGTATGTTTCGCTTATAGCGCGGGCAAGCGAACAGCAGGAGCAGTCGATCCAATCCGTCATAGGCCACATAGGAGACATTTCGCTCGTGACGCAGTCCAACACCGAGTCTGCGGATCACATTTCGATTGCCGCCGACGGATTCAATTCGACCTCGCAGGCGTTTAAGGATGTCA
>WRDG01000155.1 GCA_009783525.1 Defluviitaleaceae bacterium
CTCGAAAGCCGATATTTGGCAATATTATTATCAGCGCCGAAAACGGCGGGTTAATATGTAATTGCCGTGAGGATCGGTTTTCGCGTTTGTACGCGCCGGATGAATTGGATATGTGTGTTGATGATGTTTGTGGGTTGATTTATCCGTAAATAAATAGCTGTCATGCCGCTGCCGCCGCAATAATCATCGAATGCTTTACAACAAAAAAAATTTGTATTAAAATCAATTTCAGAGAATTAAACGCCGGCCTGTTTATGCATTATGTTTGGCCTGCGTTTAGTATTTGATGATCAAAAGAAACGGCTTTGACGGAAAAAAAAATATCTTCAACCGGTATCGCCTTTTTTTTCGGCGGACAGAGATGCCGCGGCACGGTGCGAGCGGCTGCCGGACGATATCAATACGCTCCCGAGCCGACGTTCCGAACACAGGCTTAAAACGCTTCTAAGGTATGTCCGGGATGCCCGACGTTATACGGGCGGGGGCTGACAGGCCCCGCAGAGAGGCGGCTCGTGCCGCAATCGGGGTGGTACCGCGGAAATTTTCGTCCCCGGGCAGGTTTAATCCTGCCCGGGGTTTTTTATTTGCTGTACAGGGAGGACAAAAAAAATGATTGCAGTGCTTAAACCGAGCGCGACGCCAGAACAGATCGAAAAATTAATTTCGTGGCTTGAAGGCCGCGGGCTCAAGGTTCATTTATCGAAGGGCGACTTTTATACCATCCTCGGCTTGATCGGCGACACGAAGCAAATCGACCCGGAGCTTATCGAGGGTTTGGAAATGGTCGATTCGGTCAAACGGATAAGCGAGCCGTACAAAAGCGCGAACCGGAAGTTTCATCCGCATGACAGCGTCATAGAAGCCGGCGGGCTGCGGATAGGCGGCAAAAATTTTCAAATAATAGCCGGGCCGTGCTCCGTCGAATCCAAAGACCAGATATTGACGATCGCAAAAAGCGTGCAGGCATCGGGCGCGTCCATATTGCGCGGAGGCGCGTTTAAGCCGCGGACGTCTCCCTACGATTTTCAAGGGATGCGTTCGGACGGGATCGAACTGCTTCTCGAAACGAGGAGACTGACCGGGATGCCCATCGTGACAGAAATTATGAACACCAACCACATCAGTTTGTTCGAAGACGTTGACATAATACAGGTCGGCGCGCGCAACATGCAGAACTTCGAACTGCTCAAGGAGCTCGGCATGACTAAAAAGCCCGTCCTTTTAAAGCGCGGGCTCGCCAACACGCTGCTTGAGCTTTTGATGAGCGCCGAATACATAATGGCGGGAGGCAACCCCAACGTAATTTTATGCGAGCGCGGCATCCGTACCTTCGAGGCAAACACAAGAAGCACCCTCGATTTGTCCGCGGTGCCCATGTTAAAAGAAATGTCGCATCTGCCGGTTGTGGTGGACCCGAGCCACGCCTCCGGAATGGCGAGGCTTGTCAAGCCGATGGCGCTGGCGGCGGTTGCCGCGGGAGCCCACGGCCTTATGATCGAGGTCCATAACGACCCGCCTAACGCTCTGTGCGACGGGGCGCAGTCGCTCACGCCGGAACAGTTCGCGGAGTTGGCGGACAAGGTGCGGAAGGTTCGCGAGGCGGTGGCGCAATGACGGTCGGAGTGGTCGGCGTCGGGCTGATAGGCGGTTCGCTTGCGAAAGCGTACAAGGCAAGCGGGCACACAGTATTCGGATACGACGCGGACGAGTCGATACTCGGCTTCGCCCAGTTGAGCGGCGCAATCGACGGCATATTGGACGACGGTACGATTAAAAAATGCGAAATGATTTTTATCGCAGTCAATCCGGGCGACGCCGTCGCTTACCTGGAAAAATCCGCGCACAGCGTCGCGCGCGGCGCGTTGGTGATGGACTGCTGCGGCGTGAAGCGTCACGTCTGCGAGCGCTGCTTCCCTCTTGCGGAAAAATACGGCTTCACTTTTGTCGGCGGGCATCCGATGGCAGGCAGCCACAGGTCTGGGTTTAAAAACAGCCGCGCCGACCTTTTCCGCGGCGCGTACATGATCATTGTGCCGCCCGTTTACGACGAGCCCGCGCTTTTCGGCAGGATTGAAGAAATATTAAAGCCCGCCGGGTTCGGTCACCTGACCTTCACCACCGCGGAGACTCACGACAAAACCATAGCGTTTAGCTCGCAGATGGCGCATGTCGTTTCCAACGCGTTTATCAAAAGCCCGATGGCCCGCGGGCACAAAGGCTTTTCCGCCGGCAGCTACAAGGATCTTACCCGCGTTGCGAGGCTCGACGCAAAAATGTGGAGCGAGCTTTGCATCGCCAACAGGGATTTTTTAATAGGCGAGCTCGACGTTTTTATCGAATCGGTTACCCGCTACAGGGACGCGCTGGCCGCGGGCGACATTAATAAAACGGCCGAACTTTTCGGCGAAGGAAGCCGGATAAAGGAAGAGCTGGACGACAGATGACGGAGATAAAAGTAAACGCGTCAAAAAAATATTCGGTGCATATCGGTAAAAATTTTTTGAGCGACGCGGGCAAGCGCGTGCGCGAAACATGCGGCGGGCAAAAGGCGGCGGTGGTTGCGGACGACGTGACCGCAGTGCTTTTTGCAAACGAATTGATTTCGTCGTTAAACGGAAACGGCTACGAGACGCATCTTTTCGTTTTTAAAAACGGCGAGCATTCCAAAAACGCCGAAACTTTTTTATCCGTAATAAATTTTTTCGCCGAAAAAAAATTGAGCCGCGCCGATGTCGCGGTCGCGCTCGGCGGCGGTGTTGCGGGCGACATTACGGGTTTCGCGGCGGCGTGCTACATGAGGGGCGTCAGGTTCGTACAGATCCCCACCACTCTGCTTGCGATGGTTGATTCGTCGGTGGGCGGCAAAACCGCCGTCAACCTCGCGGCGGGCAAAAATTTGCTGGGAGCGTTTTATCAGCCCGACCTTGTGCTGTGCGACATATCATTGCTCGGCTCCCTGCCCGAAAAAATTTTTAACGACGGCCTTGCGGAAGTGATCAAATACGGCGTCATTGCAAGCCGCGGGCTGTTCGACTCGCTTAAAAATTTTTGCCCGCAGGATTTGGAACGCATCGTGTCCGAATGTGTAGACATCAAGCGCGGAGTGGTGGATGAAGACGAGTTTGAAAACGGCAGGCGCAAAATTTTAAACTTCGGGCACACGGTTGGCCACGCTATAGAAAAGCTGTCCGGCTACGGCGAGACGCACGGGCGCGCCGTGGCCGCGGGGATGGCGGCTGAAGCGCGGCTCGCGGCTCATATAGGGATCTGCGGCGCGGACTGCGCAAGCGAAATCGAAAATTTATGCGGGCGTTTCAATTTGCCCGCGTACACGGAGTACGGCGCGGAGCGGATCGCCGAAGCCTGCCTCGCGGACAAAAAACGCGAGGGTTCGCGCATCACGTTCGCATTGCCGGAAAAAATAGGCGCGTGCGCGTTAACCGAAGTGGCCGTCGAAAAGCTGCCGGTTCTGCTCGGTTTATCTTTGGGGAAAACATGATGGACGTAAAAATAATCAAGCCCATAAACGGCGGCGCGGTACGGGCGGTCGCCTCAAAATCCGACGCGCACAGGCTGCTGGTCTGCTCGGCGTTTGCGGACGGAAAAACTTTTATAGGCTGCCCGGAAACATCGCGGGACATCGAAGCGACGGCGGGCTGCCTCGCCTCGCTTGGCGCGGCGGTTTCGCGGGAGCGCGGCGGGTTTATGGTTTCGCCCGTAAAAAAAAATAATGCCGAACGCGGCGGGCGCGCCGTTCTCGATTGCGGCGAGAGCGGTTCGACGCTGCGTTTTTTACTGCCCGTTTGCGGCGTGCTGGGAACGGACACGGAATTTAAGATGGGCGGGCTGCTCCCGACCCGGCCGATTGCGGAGCTGCGCGACGAGCTCGTCCGTCACGGATATGAAATTTCATGTACCGGGACAAACCCGCTTGTTTGCCGCGGGCAGATGACGGGCGGCAAATTTGTTTTGCCGGGCGGCGTCTCGTCGCAATACATAAGCGGGCTGTTGCTGGCGCTGCCGCTGACAAAAACCGGCGGCTCTATATTTGTCGAAGGCAAAATCGAATCGCGCCCCTACGTTGACATGACGCTGGGCGCGCTAAAAAAATTCGGCGTTGCAGTCCGCGAAGAAGGGCAAAATTTTTTTGTTCCCGGCGGCGGTAGCTACCGTTCGCCGAAAACCGCCGCGGCGGAAGGCGACTGGTCCAACGCCGCGTTTTGGCTCTGCGCGGGCGCGATAGGAAAAAACCCCGTCACATGCACGGGGCTCGACACAAGTTCTAGGCAGGGCGACCGCGAGATTGTAGAAATTTTGAAACGGTTCGGCGCGGAAGTCGAAATCGAAAAAACGCCCGATATAAACGCGGAAAATTATAGCGAAAGCGAAACGTGCGACAATAATTTTTCGCGCGGCTGCAGCGTGACAGTCAGGCCCGGCACAAAACGGCTGCGCGGCATCGAAATCGACGCGGCAAACATCCCGGACCTCGTGCCCGTGCTTGCCGCGGTCGCCGCCGCCTCGGAGGGAACCACATTGATACGCGGCGCGGCGCGTCTGCGGGCAAAGGAAAGCGACCGGCTCAAAACCGTAACGGCGTCGCTTACCGCCCTTGGAGCGGACATAGCGGAAACGGAAGACGGCCTGGCCGTAAACGGAGCCGGTCCGTATGCAGGCGGGCGGAATTTGCGCGGCGGCTGCGCGGACTCGTTTGGGGACCACCGCATCGCAATGGCGGCGGCGGTTGCGTCGCTCATATGCGAAGGCCCCGTGACAATAAAAAACGCCGAGGCGGTTAAAAAATCTTATCCGGATTTTTTTGCGGACTTTAAAAAATTGGGCGGCGAAATAACTATCCGATGATTGATTTGCAATCGGGTTGTCGTTTAATTACAAACAGGAAGGCAGCTGAAATTTGTCAAACACATTCGGGAAAAATATAAGGGTCACGGTATTTGGGCAGTCACATTCGGAAGCGGTAGGGGTTTGCATAGACGGCCTGCCCGCCGGGCTCGAAATCGACGCGGACGAGCTTAGTGCCTTCATGAAAAGACGCGCACCCGGGCAGGGCGGGCACACGACGCAACGCAAAGAAGCGGACGAAATTAATTTTTTGTCTGGTCTTGCCGGCGGTATAACTTGCGGAGCCCCGCTTGCGGCGTTTATCGCTAACACCGACGCAAGATCCGCCGACTACGACAACCTGCGCGACGTGCCGCGCCCATCGCACGCGGACTACACGGCCCATGTCAAATACGGCGGCAAAAACGACGTGCGCGGCGGCGGCGCGTTCTCGGGCAGGCTCACCGCGCCGCTCTGCGTCGCGGGCGGCATATGCATGCAGCTTTTAAAACGAAAAAATATTTTCGTTTTCGCCCACGCTTTGCAAATAGGCAATGCACGCGGCGTCCCGTTCGACCCGGCAAGCGTCGGCGAAGCCGAGCGGAAAATTTTATCGGGCGCGAAATTCCCCGCGCTTGACGAAACCGCCGCAGCCAAGATGCTCGAAGCGATAAGCGGAGCCAAGCAAAACGGCGGCTCGGTGGGCGGTATTGTCGAGTGCGCTGTAACGGGGATGCCCGCGGGTTTTGGCGGCCCGATGTTCGACGGCCTCGAAAGCCTTTTATCTTCAATTTTATTTTCGATCCCGGCGGTCAAGGGCGTCGAGTTCGGTAGCGGTTTTTCATGCGTGTCGATGACGGGAATCGAGCACAACGACGCATTTTTTATGCGCGGCGAAAAAATCGAGACAAAAACAAACAACCACGGCGGCATCTTGGGCGGCATTTCGTCCGGGATGCCCATTGTTTTTCGTACCGCGTTCAAACC
>WRDG01000156.1 GCA_009783525.1 Defluviitaleaceae bacterium
AAACACAAGGAAGAAACTCCTGCGGAGTTTTTGTGCAAGGAAGCGTTTTTCGCCTTCGGCGAAAAACACAAGGAAGAAACTCCTGCGGAGTTTCTGTGCAAGGAAGCGTTTTTCGCCTTCGGCGAAAAACACAAGGAAGAAACTCCTGCGGAGTTTTTGTGCAAAGAAGCGTTTTTCGCCTTCGGCGAAAAACACAAGGAAGAAACTCCTGCGGAGTTTTTGTGCAAGGAAGCGTTTTTCGCCTTCGGCGAAAAACACAAGGAAGCGTTTTTCGCCTTCGGCGAAAAACACAAGGGCAAAAAAAAATCAACCGCCGCAAACAGGTTTGTTCCCGTTATTCTGGCGGCAATCTTATTTTTTGTCGGCTCGAAAAATTATTTTTACGCGCTGCGCGGCTACCGTGAAAACAGCGCGGCGCACCTGCACAACATAAACGCGGCCACGTATGTGCGCGAGAACCATGTTTTGCTGCGCGAAGCCGGAACCGCGTTTTTTGATCTGACCGTCCCGTTAAAAAACGAAACGTACGCGCACGGCGGAAGCCTCCATTCCGAATCGTGGTACGTCGTTTATTTTATGCAGTATTACGACGTCTACGAAAAAATAGACATTACGGACAGGACAGGCTTATCCGTAAACCGACTGCTGATAAACGGCGGGCAGGCGTTCACGCCCAACGCGCCCGTCGATTACGGCGGCGGTGTGTTCATACCGCTTAACGACACGGTCGAGTGCCTCAACCGGGTGGGCTCAAACGGCTATTCCGTAAGTTGGAACGAGCGCGGCAGGTCGGTGACGGTTTTTAAAAACGGCGGCCTGCTTTTCCGCGTCCAATTTGACGCGGACGGAGGCGCATACGGCTTTACGGGCGGGATAAACGGCGGTGATAAAAACAACGGAAGCTTCGAAACAAACAACGGAAACAACGAAAAAAACGAAAACGGCAAAACGGAGCCCGTCACGTTTATGATTATGCAGGGCAGGGTGTACATGTCTGCGGACGGTGTGAAAATAGCTTTCGGTTTGGATTACGAGGTAATGGCGGGAAACGAGTACGGCGGCTACGACGTCTGTATAAAAACGGAATAAAAAAGCGGAACAAAAAAGCGAAAAAAAAGCGGAATAAAAAAGCAGAATAAAAAACATAATAAAAAAGCGCCGGTAACGGCGCGGATGCATATTTATTAATGAACGCGGGAAAAACGCCGCGTTTTTTTTGCAGATATTTTACGGATATTTATTCGAAGATGACGCCCGGCCCGTAGGGCGAAAAGGCTGTCATGATATACGAATTTACCGCGTTGTCGTTGTTGTCGCGCGCAAACCGCCACAATTTTCTGCACATTTTTTCGACGACGGGCTGCATGCACGGCATATCGATCAGATTTTTTGTTTCGTGCGCGTCGTTTTTAAGGTCGTACAGCTCGTCGAAATCGAATGTGTTAAAGACATATTTATAATCGCCGTCAAAAACGGCGCGCTGGATGCCGTAAACCTCGTTGCCGTTCGTTTGCGTGTACATTTCGGTCCTTGCGTCGGCGGGCTCTTCGCCGCGCAGGTACGGCGCGAGCGTCCGGCCGAATATTTTCCTGCCGCAAGGTATGCCTGCCAAGTCCAAAAAAGTGGGCGCGAAATCGGCGAGCGAAACGAACCGGCTCACCGCGCTTCCGCGCGGCTTTGTTCCGCCGAAGCCCATCAGGGCGTTTACGTGGTACGCCTCGCTAAAACACGGCAACCCCTTCGCCCACAGGCCGTGCGCGCCCGCGTAGTCGCCGTGGTCCGAGCAGTACAAAACCACGGTGCTGTCCAAAAGGCCGCGGCTTTCGAGCTTATCGAGCAGCAGGCCGAACAGGTAGTCCTGGAACGTGCAAAAGGCGTAATAATGCCTAAGCGAATCCCTGTGCTCTCGCGCAGACATCTGCCTAAACGAGGACGCGATCCGGCGGTACATGGCGGGCTTGTCCGTCATGGGGTCGTCAAAATTTTCGGGCAGCTCTATGTCGTTTATGTCGTACATGTCCAAAAACCTTTGCGGCGCGAAATACGGGTCGTGCGGGCCGGACGTGCCGGCGTATAAAAAAAACGGCTCGCGCGTTGATATTTTGTCGAGCCGCTCGAGCGCGGCGTCAACCACGGCCCTGTCGTTGAACAGATCCTCATGCACGCCGTAGTTTGTGTATTTCGGATAGCCGCGGCGTTTTATTTCGCCGTCCGCGCGCGGAGTGTTCATGTCGCTTGCGGGCGGCGCGGTTTTCCAAACGGACGTCTTAAGCGCGGCCTCGTCGCCGTACACCCACCAGTCGCCTATGTCCGGCGCGTTTAAAAATTCGCGCTTCTTTGCCGGGCCGGGATAAATATTTATAAAACCCCTGTCCTCCGGGCCTTCCAATGCGCTCACATGCCATTTGCCGCTGTAATACATGTTGTAGCCCGCGGCCGCCATGTCCTCCGAAAAGAGGCGCACGCCGTCGAACAGTCCGCGTGACAATGCGTTTGAAACATCGACGTTGTTCCAAACGCCGTGCTCGGACGGGTAAAGGCCCGAAAAAAAAGTTGCGCGCGAAGGGCAGCAGTGCGGCGACGGGCAAAAAGCGTTTGTGAAGCTCACGCCCGCGCCGTACAGCCGCTCCATGTTGGGCGCGATTATTTTTTTATGCGGCGGCTGCATGTCGCCGCGCTGATGGTCCGTCATAAAAACCAAAAAATTAGGTCTGTCCATTTTTTGTCGTTCGCGGAAAAAATATTGCAAATTTACGTATACATCCGCGTTTTTGTCATTCGCGGAAAAAATATTGCAAATTTACGTATACATCCGCGTCTTTGCTGTTCGCGGAAAAATTTTACAAATTTACGTATACATCCGCGTTTTTGCCGTTCGCGGAAAAATATTGCAAATTTACGTATACGTCCGCGCCTTTCTTTTTGGAGTTTTTTTATTGTAAAAACGAAAATCCGTTTGCGCCGAGGTCATGCGCCATTTGGTTTATACGCCTCATGGGCCGCCGCGTAAAGGGGAATATTTTAAAGTCATCGTCATCCAGGGCCGGGGCGTAGCCCGGTTTTTTTGCGTGCAAAAAAGCGAGGGCATGAAGCCCGCGCACTATGTCCGTCTGCGTGTCCGCGAGGTTGTTTAATTCATTCGGGTCGTTTCGCAGGTCAAACAGCTGTTTAAAACCGCCGTTCGACATAAAAATATATTTGTAATTGCCTTTGCGCAGCATGATCTTAAACGCGGGCGTGCCGGGCTTGCCGTAGGCCGCGAGCAAAAACTCCCGCGGCTCGGCTCCGTTTTGCAGCAGCGCGAACAAATCCGCGCCGTCGCGCAGCTCCCCGCCGCCCGCGGCAGCGGACGCGACGCCGAACAAATCCGTTAATGCGGTAAGCCCGCCGCAAACGGTCCCGCGCGGGATTTTTTTCGGCCACGAAACCAAAAACGGCACGCGGGCAGACTGCTCGAACCAGCTCTCCTTCTGCCAGGACCTGTGGTCGCCCATGAGGTCGCCGTGGTCGGAAAAAAATGCGATCAATACATTGTCCGGATCGGGCAGCCTGCCAACCGCGTCAAGCAACCTGCCCACGCAGCCGTCTATGTAGCTTATTTCGCCGTAATAACGCGCCTTCGCCATGCGCGCACTAAAATCGTTAAGCTCATCCGCCCAAATCAAGCGGTTCATCCACGGCAGATGCTCGTCCATGTGATCCGTCACGGCGCTTCCGCAAACGGGATTGTCCATCCGGTCGGGGTTGTACATCCTGTTAAACGGCACTGGCGGCGCAAACGGCGGATGCGGCCCAATAAACGAAACGAACCCAAACCACGGCCGTGTTTCACCCGCGCCTATCAGCTCCGCGGCCCGCCCCGCGGCAAACGCCTCCACGGTAAGCTCCGCCGGCATCGGCGAAGTCTGCGGCATATAATACATCTCCGTGCGCTCGCCGTGCGGCTGCTCCACATGCGCGTACTCCGGATTCTCGCTGGCGATAAACGCGCAGTAAGCGTCGCTCAAACGCTCCTCCCGCGAACCCCACATCTCCTCCGTGCGCAGGCACACCTCAAACCCAAGATCCTCGTCGCGCGGATATGTATGAAACTTTCCGACGCCGAACGTCCTGTACCCAAGCGCCCCCAAATGCCGCGCCAAATAAGGCCCGCACCTGCCCTCCATCGCCGCGTCCATGCCGCCTGCCGCCTCCGGCCTCATGTTGTCGAAACTGCAAGTAGTGTGCGTGTCCCGCCCCGTATGCACAACATACCGCGCCGGCACGCAAACGGGACACGGCGAATAAGCGTTAATAAACGCCGCCCCGCGCCCGACCAGCCGGTCAATATTTGGCGTAAATATCTTCCCGTTACCCAGCGCGCCAATGCAGTCGAACCGATACTGGTCGCACATGATAAACAGAATATTCGGCTTAGAATGCACTGCGCTCGCTCCTTTGAGTTGGGTTAATGATGGCTGATAAAAATTTGCGATGCTTCTAATTTTTTTAGAATTAATGAAAAATATTTTTTCAAAAAATTTTTTTATGGAAATATTTTTTTCAAAAATATTTTTTTCTCCATACATTTCGGCAAAAAAATTTTAACATTTAAAAATGAAATGAAATATGTTTTTTTGATCGTTATTATTTAAAAGTAAAAAAATTGCATAAAAAAGCCGGGGATTAAACCCCGGCTCAAATGTAGAATCTAACTATTAAACGTATTCATTCATAACTGCTCTGAAAAATAATTCAAATAAACTTCAATAAACATCGTGAATATCGCCGCTACTTCAGCGCGTGTTGCCGTGCCCTGCGGCGCGTAATAATGCCCGGGCATCCCGCTTACAATGCCCGCCTGCTGCATCATGCGTACAGCCGCAAGCGCCCAAAACGCAATGTCGCTTTCGTCGTTAAAAGCCTCTGCATCGCCGGACGGCAGGCCGTAGCCTTTATGCTCTATGTAGTTGGCAAGCATAACCGCCATTTGTTCGCGGCTTATTGCGTCCTCCGGCCCGAACGTGCCGTTACCGAACCCGCTTACTATGCCGGAATCGGCGGCCCATTCAACTGCGGGCGCGTACCACACGTTTTCGCTTACGTCCGTAAAGCGCGAACCAATGTACCCCGTCAGGTCAACGCCTTCTATGTTCGCCAGAACCTGCGCGAACATGGCGCGGGTCATGCTGTCTTGCGGCGCGAAAACTTCGTTTCCGTAGCCGCTGAACATGCTGCGCGCCGAAACGAAGGAAATAAATCCGCCCGCCCAGTGTTCAGCAGTATCGTTAAACTCTTTCGTGTTTAAAACTGTGTCAAACGTTCCCGTTACAGCCGTTTGGAAAACAATCTCGCCGTCTTTATATATGCTGTAGGGTATTACGCTGTCAGTGCCGCCGTCGCGTTTTACGGCCACGTACCCGTTCGGGTCGGCCACCGCAAACAGCAGCGGAAGCTGGATTATAAGCGGGTTAGCCGGGTTGTTGTACGCAACCGGTTCGCCGCCGGCTAGCAGTTCTACTATAAAGCTGCCCGATTTGACGCTAATTTCTATAGTGTCGCCGTAGGCCGCCTGGAACGCGGCAAGCATCTTTTTGGTAAGCACCACCGTGCCGCTGTCCGTTTTTACCTGCAGTGCGTTAGTACCGGTAAGCGCCGATATCGGCAGGCTTACCAGCACATTTTTCTGGTCTTTTGCCTCTATTACAAACACGCCGGATGTTTGCGGGTATCCCGCCAAGTCGGCCGCAGTAAGCGTAAGCGTAACGCTTCCGTCCGGTTTTTGCACAAATTCG
>WRDG01000157.1 GCA_009783525.1 Defluviitaleaceae bacterium
AAACTCTAAAAATTGCAAAAACTCGACCATGTTTGCCGCGGTTTCCGTATTTGTAAATATTACGCCGTCGTTAGCAATTACAATTTTGCCTTTGCCCGATATGCGCCATCTGTCCACCGTATACCCTTCCGACGCATACTCCGCCAACCCCCGCTGGTTCACCGGATTCCGAAAATCCCAGTTATGCAGCAGGTTCACCCCGCCAATCCGCCCGGCAAGCCCGTCAATCTTAGTATCCAGCCCGTCAATCTTAGCGTCCAGCCCGTTGAAGTAGTCCGCATCTAATTGCGGCGGCCATTTGTCGTTGTTAAATTGCATATCAATCACCCCCTACATTAAAACTATGCGTCCGGCGAACGGCGTACCCGCCGCAAGCGTTACGTCGCCGTTCGGTTCTACGCGCACCGTGTAACCCTTCGTCGGCGCGCCCGTTGTTATTTCGTAGCCGTTGTTTATCAGCCGGAAAACCGTTGCCGTAACTTCCGTGCCGCAGCCGTGGGTTTGCGCCGGGATCGTTATTGTGTGGTAGCCGCTTGCTGGTGTCCAGTCTGCTGCGGCGTCGAAGGTTTTGCGGTAAGACAAGGCCGCGCCGCTTGTTTGGATCGTGATCCATGCTTCGCCGTCAAAGTATTGAAGCTCTTCGCCGTCGTAACGCAGGCCGTGCGCACCGTCTGCCGCGGCCGCGGTTTCTTCTTTGTGCGCCGTAAAATCCACCGCGTCCGCTTTGCCGGTTTTTAAGGCGCTTATATCGTCCGCGTTTTGGCCGATGTTTGTTTCGTTTGCGGTAATTGCGGCGTAAATTTCGATCGCGTCTTCCGGTTGCAGCGAGGTTGCCGCAAGATTGTGCAATACGTTTATTTTCGCGCCTTTGTTGTCAAGGATGAAGTCAGCCATTTGCCCCGCCCCCGTCGCGCAAACGGATGTTTAAAAATTTGCCGTGCCTGTCGATAATTTTTTCTTTGAAGTCGATGTTTGTAAAACCTTCGTGCTCGTCGATCACCGCGCCGTTTTCAAGCACAAAAAAACGCCCGAGCGAATCCGGCGTCAAGTTGTCCCATAATGTTTGAACGTTGTCGGTAAGTGTTGCGCGGATCGTGATCTGTGTTGTGCCGTCCATTGTGTTGAAAGATTTTTGGACGCTTTCGACGGAAAAAATCACGCCGCCGTCAAGTTGTACCTGTAAAGACATAGTTTACACCTCCTTGAAATTTACAAACGGCGAGAGGTTTGCAACGTCGCCTGCCGTTAATTTTATTCCGCTGTCGAACGCGAGCGTGAACGGCGCGGCGGCCGCCTGCGCCTCAACGGCAAGCAGCTCATTCATGCGGCGGGTGTACTCCGCCGCGTTTTCCGCGGGGATTGTAGCCGTGCCGTCATCGTTTACCGTGCCGGTTTCCGAAACGATTGCGCGGGCTTGTTCGTTGAAAAAATCTATTTCCGGGCTTAGCGCGGCGGTCAGTTTGTGCAGCGCGTAGGCGGTTTTAATATCCAGCTCTACTGCGGTCAGCTTGTTTAAAGCCGGAACCGCGTCCATTATTTGGCGGAGCGTCGGCATGTGTTTGATGTCCTTTCTGTGCGGCGGTGGTAAAAATCGGACGGCCTTACGATGATGTTAAACCGTACATGAACAGGACGTCCGCCAATTCGTTGACCGCTCTTGCGATTTGCGGTTCCGTTGCCGTATTTGGATTTAAATATGAAACGCCTCCGCGCCGGGTTACCGGGGTTTTGCCGAAAAATCCGAGCCGACCGTTAAATGTACATATGTCTACCCAAGCGTACGCGCCGTAGCCAATATATGTATTTGAATCGTTGTTGCCGATGTAAACGTTGCTGCCCGTGCCGATGCCGATGCGCGTTGTGCTGCTTGCGTTCTCGCCGAAACGCGAAATTCCGTTAACGGTCAAATCGCCCTGCACCCGCGCGTCTCTTACATGAAGCCATCTCCACGGCGTATTCGATTCGCCCAAATATCCGACGTCGGACGCACTCCACGGTCCTAAGAAAAAATTCCCGGTTCTGTCCCAAAAATACATTCTGTTATTCGACGGCAATCCAAATAGTATTTCATGTTTCGCCGCCAAATTTATTTTTTCGCCGTATACATATGTAATGCCGTTATTTACGTCATAATCCCCGATGGTTAAATTCGTGGCCCGGATCTTCATTGTTGCCGGCTTGCGGATGTTCGTGCCGCCGGTCGGGTCGTCGCCTATGAATATGTTCGGGTTGGTGTCCGCGCCGGTCGCGCCTATGATGCGGTAATTGCCGTAGAATATCGAGTTTACCGTAAGGGAACCGGCGATTATGTTGCCGCCGTTTATGCTTGTTTGCCCCGGCGCCGAAAGCGCGTTAAACGTAACATAACCCGTCAGATTGATATTATCCGCAACAAGCTGAATGGAACGTGGCGTCATTTGGAAGTTGCTTGCGGACGTGCCGCTTGCCACTATCCAATCGACCTTGCCCGCCGTCTGCGTCAGCTGCGAATAATCGGAGTTGGCTTGCAAAAATAAATTAAATTGGCTTGCAGTAAGGGTCAGCTCGCTTGTAAGCGTGTTTTTTGTTTCCGTAATTATCCCGTCAACGTCAGCTATGCTGTAATATTCGTTTGACAGTTTTAATGTAAACTTGTCCAGCGTCAGCGAAATTTCGGCAAACTTTTGCTCCGTTACCGCCGTTTTGCGCATGGCCGCCTGCGCCTGTGTGCCCTCGAACCCAAACTCGCGGGCGGTGTCGCCGGCTGTAGGCGCGTCGATGTCGAAGAACATGCTTGACCGCATATGCAGCGCCCAAATGTTGCACCGCTCGCCGTGCAGGTCAAACGGGTCGCCTATTTCCGCGGCGGGGTCGATGTCCGCGCTTTGGACGTTGTACGGGTAATAGCTGTAGGCGCTGATCTTCTTCAAAACACTTTCCGTTATATCCTGCGTAGCGAAGGGGTTGAAAATTTCAAGGCTTGTTTCGCCGCTGCCCGCTTCGTAAAATTCGCCTTCTTCGTTTATTACGAAAAACAGTTTGTCGAACCGCCGCGTTTCGACGTTTGATTTTTTCTTGATGTTTCCGCTTTTGAGTTCGAACAGCGGCGCATTGTTTTCCGGCACGACCAGCCGCAGTAAGCCTTCGTCCGTAATAATAAAATTGCCGCCGTGTCCGGAGGCAATGTAGCCCAAAACGTTTCGCATGGTCGCCTTTATCGGGTGTTGGTTAAGCATAAACCCGGGGTCGATCCGGCTTTGCGGGTCGATCACGAAACCGCAGGCTGTACAGATGTAGTCAAGCGCGGTATGCACCGGCATGGGGAAGTCTGCAAACAGCATTTCGCCGTCCAAAAACGGCCGCTCCGCAAACAGCATACGGTCGTAGCACTCGAGCGCGAGACGGTTGTCCGTATATTTTCGGCTGTCGACGTAAAACGCGCCGAACGAGTACCAATCCGTCGCGCCGCGATGTGCTTCAATCAACTGCAGCCCGTCCGCGTCTTTTAAATACAAGCCGTCCGCGTCCCGTAATTTTATTTTTACGCTGTCCGGCTGCACCAAACGCGCTTGCAGATCCACGCGCGCGTTTTTTGGTATTGCTGTCCCTTCGCGCGGGTAAATGGTAAGGTCGAGCCGTGCGGCAGCGCAAACGCCGATGGTAAAATCTTTGGCGAAAAGCCGCAGGTCTTTTTTTAGTGCGTATATCTCGCCCGCGCAGTAAACCTCGCCGTTTATTATCACCCGCTTTTCGTATACGCCGTTAAAATTTTTGTCGGATTGCAAATCATGCCAATCATCGCCGAGGTTACGCAAACGGCACCCCCTGCTCTATCATCGTGATGCTTACCGCGTCCCAATAAACTTTGCCGTTTTTTAACCGCGAAACGGTTGCCGGCACGGTGCTTACATAAAACTCGCGCGTGATCACGCCGCCCTCAAACGGATCTAAAAATTCGACGGGGAAAAATTGCGGCCAAACCGCCGCCAATACCGCTTTTATTTCGTCCGTGTACAGGGCGCGGGTTTTTACCTCTATCGTGCGCCGCATGATGATCCGCGCGCGCCGAAGCGTGCCGTCTAACATTTCGCCCGCGTCGGAAGAATCGACGTCATTGCGCTTGATGACTATCCCGCCTTCTGCGGTAAAGGGTAAAAAATTTATGCCGTTTACTGTAAATGTCAGCCGCTCCATATTAAGCCCTCACCACCGAATATCCGTATTGCGCCGATAAAGAGTTGGCGCGGTCAATTATTTTTGGCGCGAGCAGCTCCACGAGCTCCGCGCCGCTGCCCGTGAACTCGATTGTCACGTTTTGACCTCCGCCGCTTGCTTCCTGCAACGCTTCCGCAAGCGCCTGCTTGATTGTAGACAGCGGCGAAACCACTTCCTGCTCGTGACGGTTATCACCGAGCATCGCCAAAAACGGGTCGTTCGGATCGACGACGCCGCCCTGCGCAAACGCGAGATACGGTATCTGCGGCGCTTCAACCGGCGCGACGCTCCATCCGATTTCTTTGCCGCCTATGCCCGGCACCCAGTCCGGTATAGTGAAATTGACTTTGTTTATTATGCCTATAACTGCGTTTATGCCGTTTACAACCGAGCGCACCAAGCCGTTAATCAAGCCGATTATCGCGTTGACGATGCTTAAAACAACACCCTTGATCGCGTCCCATATAGATGTAAACACTTTTTTTATGCCTTCCCACGCCTTTTCCCAGTCGCCGGAAAATATGCCCGTAAAAAATTGGATCAAGCCCCTGAAAATTCCTATAAACCCCTTGATGCTTTCGCCGATCGCGCTCACGATCCAGCCGACCGTGCCTATGACTGTAGTTGCGAAATTCATTATTCGCGGGATTATGTAACTGAGCAGCCAGTCAATCACCGGCTTGATGTAATCGTCCCACAGCAGTTTCATCAGCACGCCTATATCGCTGACGAATCCAAACGTTTCGCTCACCACGTCGCCGAGGCTTCTGTCCCAAATATTTTCCATTTCGGTAAACATTTCGACCACCGCAGGCATGACAAACTCGTTAGACAGATCCAAAAACCAGCCGCCCACGTCCGTCGCCATTTCCGCGACCGATTCCACCGTGTCGCGGCCGCCGTTGTCCCAATGCTCCAAAACCTTTTCGGTTGTCTCCTGCGATATTTTGTTGACCGTACCGCCCATCACCGTAAATATTTCCACGGCGTTGTCGGTAAAATCCTGTAATTTGTCTTCGTTGTCCACGGCGAACTTCGCTACCACGCCTGTTACTGTTTCAAGCGTTTCCGCGCCTATCTTGCTGTAGCCCATAAACGCCTGCGCGGCGCTCGTGCCGAATCCCGCGAATGTTTCGGCTATTTCGTCCTTGTTTTTTTCGAGCGTGTTGTTTATCACGCCGCCCGCCACGCTTATAACCGTTTTTGCGTTGTCGAAACTGTTGGCTATCGTTTTTGACGTAGCCGTCGCCCAGTCTTTTATATCCGCGCCGTTCTCGTCTATAAAAATAAACGCGGCCTCCTGCACGATGTCAAATCCGTGCGCTCCGATCGTCAGCCCCTGCTTGATGAGCTCGCCTGCCGCGCCGCCCGCGGAGCCCGCAATAACCGTAAGCCCCTCGACCGAGGCGTTAAATATTTCGCCGACCGTTTCAAGCGTTTCCCTTACCTGTTCCGGCGTGCGCCGCGCGAACGCTCCGCTGAATATGCCGCCGACGCTTTCGCCAACTTCCGCCGCCCACGAAATAAAATTAGTTTTTGTTTCCGTGATGAAATTTAACGCGGTGGTTTTTGATTCGCCG
>WRDG01000158.1 GCA_009783525.1 Defluviitaleaceae bacterium
CACAGAGCATATATAGTAATAATTTTTTAAGCGGCAGCTTAATGTTGTTTAATGCCTAATAAACGAGGGATATATATGGAGCAAAATAATCCGTATCATTTGACGCCGAACACCGGGCCCGACTGTTCAACGGAACGCTCGGCGGCGCTGCGAAAAAAACGTTTGGACATGTTTTATGAAAAACGGACCGAGCCGGACGAATATAAAGACATAGCCCGAAAAGCAGCCGGCATTTTAAAGCAAAACGAAACATATTCCCCAGCAGCGGCGCGCGCCAAGGCAATGGAATATGTAATAAATGCGGCTCCGGTCGAATTGGAAAAAAACAGCATTTTTGCCGGCGGAGAAAATCCGTTTTTCTATAATTTAATGCTTCCTGCGTTAAACGAAGACAGGTACGCCCGTATTCACCCGTCGCTTTTTTCGGAGCATGAAAAAAAATGCTTTGAAGCGATGCTTTTTGCCACGCCTCACTTTACGGGGCACATAACGCCCGGATGCGACCAAATACTCCTGCAAGGGACAAATGGCATACGCGCCCGCGTTGAAGAACAACTCGCAATCATGCACCGCAATAAAACGGACGAATCAACTCTTGTATGGTACGAATCGGTTTTAGTGTCATTGGATAACGTAGACAAATACGCCGAAAAGCTTTGCTTGGCCTGCCGTACACGCCATATTGAAACCGGTGATCCGGAATATAAATTGCGCGCCGAAATTCTCGAAAATGTCCCCAAAAATCCTGCCCGTAACTTTCGCGAAGCTTTGCAGTCATATTGGATCATCCACACGCTTATAACCGTTGAGATGGGCGGCTGCGTACCGGGCGGCGGCATCGGGTTCGGCCGGCCGGATCAATATCTGTACCCATTTTATATTCGCGAAATAAATGACGGCATTTTGACGCGCACGCAGGCGTTGGAATACATGGAATTGTTTTTGTTGAATTTTACGCACAATGATTATTATACGGACCATATGCAATACACCCCCGGTACGCAGGGTAGCCTTTGCGGCGTTACCCCTACGGGTGCTGACGCTTTCAACGAACTGTCTGAATTGATTATGGAAGCGTCGGCGCGTATACACATGCCTGCGCCGTATCTTTCAATACGTTTAAACAAAATGATGTCGAAACGCGCTTTAAAAACCTCGGTAAATTACATAACCTGCGGGCTGGGCTTCCCTGTTGTAAATGACGGGGTTTTGATCCCGGCTTTTATAAAACACGGACGTTCGCTTGCAGACGCCAACGATTACATATGTTCATGTTGTTACGAAAACACGATACCCGGCCGCGAATCGTTTAACCCGAGCACTTCATTTTTCAATCCGGTGCTGGTTCTCGAGCTGTTGTTGAACAACGGACGCACGTTAAATAAAGACGAAAATTTATATGACACGCAAAGCGTTGAATACGAAACCTTCGATAAATTTATGGAAGCATATTTGGATTTATTAATAAAAGTTATGGCGGACAATATCGACGCCTGCAACAAAGCAGACAAATTGCAGCAAGGAAACCGAGCGTACCCGTTGATGTCGGCATTTATCGACGACTGCATTTCAAGCGGCAAGGACGTTACAGAAGGCGGTGCGCGTTATGACCTGACGGGTATCATCATCGTCGGCTTGCCGAACTTGGTTAACTCGCTTGCGGTTATCAAAGAAAATATATTCGAACGTAAGGAATGTGATTTGCATACGCTTGCCCGGGCGCTGCAAGCCAACTACGACGGCTTTGAAGAGCTGCGCAAAAAATTTTTGCTTGCCCCAAAATGGGGCAACGGAGAAGAAATAACGGGGCAAATAGCCAAGCGCGTCACGGACAAATTATATGACTGCGTAAAAACAGCCGAAAACGCCAGGGGCGGGAGATATCAGCTGGCCTTGTACTCATTCGTTTTCAATGAATTTATGGGTTGGCACACAGGAGCCACACCGGACGGAAGAAAAGCCAATGAAATATTGACCCGCAACTTGAACCCAACATGGGGCACGGACAAAAACGGACCCACGGCAGTGCTGCAATCGCTGTCATATATTGATTTCACACAGTTTCCAAACGGATCGTCGCTCGATTTGCGCTTCGACCCTTCGCCGTTTAAAACGCAGGAGGGGCGGGATTTTTTCGAAGGGTTTTTTATGGGCATGGTTGACTTGGGCGTTATGCAGGTGCAAATAACCTTCGCGGATACGGCGACATTATTGGATGCGCGCAAAAACCCGGACAAATACCCTGACTTGATGGTAAAGGTCGCCGGTTTTAGCGCGCGTTTTTCCGATCTTGGCGAAAATGAAAAGGACGAGCTTATTAACCGCTCCATGCAAAAAATATAAACGAAGGCGCGGCAAAATGCCGCGCCTTTTTTAAACTGTCCGAATTAATTATGACGACTTGTAATTTTTTATTTTCACGCACTGTTCCATCAGTTCCGGCACCGCCAAACCGTACGGGCATTTTTGCACGCAGCCGCCGCATTTCGTACAGCGCTCCGGCCCTTTGTCTTCCGGTATGCAATTTGCAAACTCATTGTTGATCAATGTCATCTGCGACCAGTCCAAACCGAAATAAACTTCCCATCTGTTGTTTAATTTCAACATTTCTTTAATGGGTATATTTTGCGGGCACGGCATACAATAGCCGCAGCCTCGGCAATAGTTGCGCCCTTTGATTGTTATGCGTCCGGCAATCTCGTTTAATTTATCGCCGTTGTAAAAAGTAAAATCGGAATTTAAAACGTCAAGCGCCAGCCCTACATATTCGCGCGAATCCATGCCCGGCAGCACGACGCTCACATCCGTATTTGAAACCGCCCATTGAAGCGCTTCCCTTGCCGATATTTCAAAGCCGAGCTCCCTGCTCCTTTTTTCTGTTAGCACGCCGCCGCCGTAAGGCTTCATGGCGATAATACCTAAGTCTAATGATTTCGCAAGCGGAATTAATGTGCTTTCCAACTCAGGGTTCGCGGCGTTGTACGCGAGCATAGCAACTTCAAAATATCCGGATTTTATTATTTCTTCGCTTAAATTTTTGCCGTCATGGGTTGAAACGCCCATGTGCTTGATTATCCCGCGCTCTTTTAATTTTTTCATTTCTTCGATTATTTTACTTTTTTGGATAAGCTCCCAGCTTTTTTTTGTGCTTACGTCATGCAAAATAAAAATGTCTATGTAATCTGTCCCCAGCGCTGCAAGCGATGCAACTAAATCTTTTCGGAAGCAGTCCAATGTCCGCCCCATGCTTTTGGTCGACAAAATCACGCGGTCGCGGTAACCCGTCTCTTTAAACATAAGACCGATCTTTTTTTCGCTGTCCGTATAAAGCCTCGCGGAATCTATATAGTTTATTCCGCCGTCAACGGCTTGCCGCAATGATTCCGGCGTAACGCCCGCTAAGCCGAGCGCACCGTATCCTATCGGTGAAACCATCAGCTCCGTTTTACCCAATCTGCGTTTTTGCATTTGATCAAACCTTTCTGTTCACGGCTGTACGGTTTACCGGCACTATTGCAAACCCGCATTGGCAAAAAAATATGCGTCGAATTTATAACGGCCGCCCGAATGTTTCCGCAAGAGTATTGCGCATATGATGATTAACTGCAAATTTCCGATTTTGCACTTCGAAAAATCCCTTGAAGCCGGAATTTTTCTTGCGTAAAATCGAGTTAATCATCAAATGTTTATATGTTAATATTCGTTTATGCAAATTTTTATGGAAACGCAAAAGGAAGAAACACCGAAGGTGTTTCTGTGCTGCGAAAATATTTTTTTAAGGAGACAGTTATGGAAAAAAAATGGTGGCTTGACGAGGTTAACTTGGTAACGCTTGGAATTTTAAGCGGCAACATTGAAACGGATAAATCTTTTTTGGAATTTTACAAAAAAATCGGCAGCCGCATAGCGGACAGAGGCTATGTCTACCCGCATTTTTCGGAAACCGTTTCAATAGGGACGGAGCTTATTGATTTTTACCACAAGCACGGGCTCAAATTTATTTCATTTACTTCGGTCGGTAAATGGGGCGCTAACGACGTCGAAGCGCTTATTGCCGCATCAAAAATACACATAGACGACGGCGCGGACGGCGTGCATTTTGACATGTTTTTTTCACCTGTACATGACGACAAAACGGTTGCCGACGCGGTTGCCGAAATTTCCCGCGAAATAAAAAAGTACGCCGCCGAAAAATACGGGCGCACCGTATGTTTCGCGGGCAACGAATGGGTAATGGAAAACCGAACCGCGCTGGCGATGGCAAATATATGCGATGTGGTATGGATAGAAAGCTATGCCTATAATGCGCTTGAAATTGTCCGTTCGGCAAGGCTTGGCAGGGCCATAGGCGGCGCAAGCAAGCCCGTATGGTACCACTGGCAGCCGGAGGACGACGCCAAGAGTCGCATATACAACTTAAAAAATTTACCGAAAGCAATGTTTGCCGCTTGCTTGTTTGAAAGCGCGCTTTTTTTATGTAACCCCCAATATCCTGTTTTCGACACAAAGGGTGAAGACCAAAGCCAAGAATTTTTGGGCAGCCACGGAAAATGGTACATCATCCCGATAAACGACGGCTGGAAAAATTCCGTTTATCAATATGCCGCATCTTTGCGCGACCATAAAAATTATTACATAGACGCAGTTCCGAAGGCGGAGCTGCTTTTCGCGTTTACCCCCGCCCAAATAGGCGAGGCCAACCGCTGCATGAATTTACTGCTTGCCGAAAACATTCCCTCTCAACCGTTTGTTTACGGAGAAAACCCGCATGGCATTTTGACCGAAAAAATAAAATCGGAATATAAACGGGCGTTGGTGCTGGGCGAAGATGCCGCGTCTGCCGATGACATAAAAGCAATGCTGCCAATCCTTAAAGAAGAAGCTTCTCAATTAATAAAGCTTGAAACCACAGAAAAAATAATCGCCGGGGTGATGGAAAAGGACGGCAAGACCCTTGTCCACTTATTGCATCACGGCTACAGCGACGAAACAGATATACTCGAACCGACCGGGCCCGTCCGTATTACAGTCAGGTTAAAAAATATAAAAAAGGCAACGCTTGTTTCGCCGGACATGGGCGGTGAAATAACGCTGCCGTTTTCCATCGACGGCGAATCGGTATCGTTTACCGTACCCGGCGTTACTTATTACAGCCTTGTGATATTGGAGTGATCATGCAGTAGTAGGCATGATCAAAAAGTCAAACCGGGAAAAAATTATGAACACAAATAGAAGATTAAGGAGAACCTATTATGAGAGTATTTGCGAGCAATCTTAGCGAATTTCTTTCCAAAAACAGTTCATCTTTTTATATACCACCGTTTCAAAGGTCATATTCATGGACAAGGCAGGAAATCGAACGATATTATGACGATATTGTCCGTATTATCGAAAGCGAAAAAAATCTTGCCGAAGTTGACAAACAAGAACATTTTTTTGGTGTTTTAGTAATTAAGAATGAAAAAAACGGACTTGCAACCACCGCCGTTATTGTTGATGGGCAGCAAAGGATTACAACAACTTTGCTGTTGCTTATCGCTTTGCGAAATTTAACGCAAGATGATGATATTAAAGCGCAGATTGAGAATATGTTTTTAAAAAATCCTACATCAACATTTACCGACAAAATAAAACTCAAGCAAGTAACTGATGATTGGGAAGCATACCGCGCTCTTATTAACGAAAATAAATCTGTACCGGGCAAAATTACCGATGGTTATAATTGTTTTATTGAAAAAA
>WRDG01000159.1 GCA_009783525.1 Defluviitaleaceae bacterium
CCTGCGGCTCAGAATGACACGCGAAGGGCTCAGGGTGATACGCCTGCGGTTCAGGGTGATACGCCTGCGGTTTAGGGTGACAAACGAAGGGCTCAGGGTGACAAACAAAACAGTTTTACAACATCATTGCGGGCGTCGTTGTTCGGAGTTTCGCGTTGTCTTAAAAAATGTTTAAACAACACGAAGCCTCCTTCTTATTCATTTATTTGCCTCCGTTTCGTATTTCATAATAACCTCATAATACTTACCGCCAATTTCGCATCCCTGCGATCGTAAAACGTTTTGAAGCATTCATCAAGGCGTTTCTTTATCCGTGCGTCGCGCCGGACGTGGTACCGTTCGATTGCGCTGCGCATACACCGTCTCCTTTTTCAAATAAAAAAACGCCCGGAAGGGCGTTTAAAAAGTGAGCGGAAAAAAACTAATATTCGACTATTTCAAATAATTGCATTCCCGTTTAAATATTCATTCCAATCAAATGAATAATTTTTACATTAAGTTAGCCCAATCGCGCCTGCTGTACATTACGCTGATGACGGTTACTGTTTCCGCGCCGTCATCAACATGATAAAAAAGGGTGTAGTTTTTTACATCAACGGATCGAATACCTAATTGCGCCAATCGTTCGTCGGAAACCAATGCAAAACGCTTGGGCATGTAAATCAAATCGGCCATTTGGGTTTCAAACGCATCTATATGGTTGACCGCCGCGTCAGGTGCCAACAATTCTACGGCAATATATTTACCGATTTCCAACATATCGTTTTTTGCACGGTTGGTAACGACAACTTTATACATCATCCTGCGCCAACTCCCGGCGTATATCCGCCATGAACATAGCAAGGGGTTGTACGTTGCCTTGTTGCATATCGTCGATGCCTTCGTTTATTTTGGCGGAAAATTCATCTTTGGCAGTTATTTCAAAGGGTGGCTTACGTTCGCAAAGGAAACGCAAATAATCCAACGCACTCGCCAAGCGTTCGTCGGGCATTTCGTTTATATAGCTAATGGCTTTTTCTTTGATTGCCAACATAGGGATTCGCTCCTTTTCTTATTTTTAATCGTTTCCATTTTACTTCTTTACAGTATGGAATTGCTTCTTGATATGCGTTTCGTTGCGTAACATTGTTGTTTGGAATATTCATAAGAAAAAATCAGTATCGAAATATTCATCAAGGAGGAGGCTTCGTGTTGTCTAATTTTTATAAAGACAACACGAAACTCCGTGCAACATCTTTTTACGTATGCCTCCATCATTTTTGGGAAAGCCTTAGTCAGTAATTCGTTTGCGATATCATAGTTTTTTTTCCTTTTTTATTCCTTCTTGTTTGGATTGTTTGAGTTAAACGTTCATGCGGCGGGATCATCGTCGTCCGCATCATCTACCTGGACGTACCCCAACGCATCTGCCATTATATCGACGATTTCAACTGCTGTTTCGCCGCGTTCCGTAAGCGGATCGTTTCCGGCTTTGCACGTTTCATCAATCTCGATGTCGCAGACTTTGTCGTAAAGGTCTCCGAGAGCATCGTTATCCATTTGGTTAATAGATTCATTACTTAATCCGAATTCTTTTTCGAGAAACACATATTGTACATTAGTGAATATCATTCCACTGCCTCCTATGCTTTCGGTTTATTACCCTAAGTGACCGTTATCATTTTTCCGTTTGTCCTGTCTATAACGAGTTTCGCATTGATATGGAAATATACATCACAATTCTAACTCTCTTACGTTTCAATGCTATTTATTTTTTGCTCCTATCGGACACATCAGGCGAGTTTAATTGATTGTACTCGCAAGACTCGCATATTTCTTTTGCTTTTGCGCGGTCAAGAGGGAAGTCAAGGACGTCTTCGATGATGAAACGCATTCTAACCATCTGAACATCGTAACACTCACCCTCGCACATGTCTCTGCCTACCATGCGACTCGGGAAGTATATGTCACTAAACTCGCTTGTTCCATTCATTTATTTGCCTCCGTTTAGTATTTGATAATAACCTCATAATACTTACCGGCGTCTGATTGTCGGGTGAGTTTTTTGTTCGTGCCGTCGTTTATCCTACGGCTTCGCTTATGAGCCGAAGCGAAATATTTATTGCCTCCGCCGCCTGCTTGTCGTCTGCCGCGGGATTTCTTTTTGCGTTGTCGAGGTCGAGTTCGACCGTAAGCAGGTGCGCGTAGCCGTCGCCGCGCAGCAATTTGACAAAGTCACGCAGAGGCAGGCTGCCCGTTCCCAATATCATATGCTCCTTGCACAGGAACTCCGTAGGAGTTCCTTCCTTGCACAGGAACTCCGTAGGAGTTCCTTCCTTGCACAGGAACTCCGTAGGAGTTCCTTCCTTGCACAGGAACTCCGTAGGAGTTCCTTCCTTGCCGTTTGAATAGTCGCTGATGTGGATGTTTCGTATATGCTTTTTGAACAGACGGTAGCCGTCGGTGAGCGTGCCGGTATGCGACGCAAAGTGGGTCGTGTCGAAAGTCACGGGGACGCCGCTTGCGTCCAAAAATTCAAGCAGCTCTTCGTTGCGGCAAAGGAACGAATCCGGTACGGGCGAAGACGGCGTGTGCCGCGGCATATTTTCGGTGCAGACGGCAATGCCGCCGCCCAAAAATTCGGCGAGGTTCCGCTTGTGCCTTTCTTCAAAACCGTCTCCGTCATTGACAAGGCTGTGCGTCGTTATCGTTTCCGCGCCGAGGGCTTTTGCGTACTCGACGCATTTTATTATCCAGGACCGCTCGTTTTCGCCGGGCTTCCATAAAAATTCGAACGGCGCGTGAATCGACGTCACCGTCAAATTTTTCTTTTCGATTTCTTTTTCGATTTCGCGGAGCGGAAGGCCCGCGACGGTGTTGTTAAGACACAGCTCGATATTTTTGCAATCGGTTTGCGAAATAATTTTTACGATTTCACTAAAGCAGCGCTTGTAAAACGCGCCGGTAGAAACGGATATAATCATTATGCGTCGCTCCGTAAAAAACTCCGAAGGAATTTCATCTTTCCATTTTTATTTTGCAAAACGAAAATAAACACCTATAAACGCCGCAACGGCAGGCAAATAACGCTTTTTTCAATAATGACAACTAAAGTATTCGATGATTAACTAGATTTTGCTCGAGAAAAATCCCGGCATTGAGAATTTTTCTTTAGAAAAATTTTAGGGGATTTTTCGAAGTGCAAAATCGGCATTTTGCAGTTAATCATCGAATACTAAATTAATTTTTTCTCGGGGTTTCGTGTTGTTTATAAGTTTAGACTGGCACACGAAAACATTTACCTCCTCTGTCGCTCGATTCCGCGTAGAAGCGTTCGCGGAATCAACTCGTCATCGGCATATGTTTTCAGCGGTCAGTATAAACAACATGCAGCCTCCTTCTTGCTTTTGCTTTTGTCCGCTGCATACATATGTCATCTGATCAAGCCGCGGCTTAGCGCAGGCAGTCTTTTATGTAAGCCGCGGCCATGCCGGCCGCGTGGCCGGACTTCACGCTGCCGTTTATTATCATGTCCGCCTTCCACTTGGTCGGCTCGACGTACTCGTCCATGCGGAAGCGCACAAGATCGATGTATGAGTCTCTGACAAATTCGCGGCCGTACCATTCGGAATATTTTTCTATGTAGCGCACTGCCCGCTCGTCCGGGCGCGTGTCAACGAAAATTTTTAAGTCGATGGCCGCTAAAATCTTTTTATCGTGCAAAACCATCGTGCCTTCAACGATCACAACGTCGTAATTGTTGCCGATGACGGCATCGATAAGCTCCTTGCGGAGCCGCGGCATGAAAAACGATTCCGGCTTGTTCGAATCCATGTAAATTTTTTTTGTGTACGGGGCTTCAGACCGCGGGCGTTCCTCGTCGGGCTTGAAATAGTAATCCATATGGAAAATTTTTATCCTTAAACCCGCAAGCTTTTCTTCGAGTTCTTTTGCGAAAGTTGTCTTGCCCGACTGCGTGCAGCCGCCTATGGCGACAGCGATCTTCTTTGACATGCTTTTGCCTCCGTTAGATTGAAATTATTTTTTTTCACGGCCCGCGCCGCATTTAAAACGGCGAGCAGGGCGACGCCTACGTCCGCGAACACGGCTTCCCAAAGCGATGCCGCGCCGAGCGCGCCAAGCACAAGGAACAATCCCTTCACGCCCATCGCAAGCGCTATGTTTTGCCAAACGATTTTCCGCGTGAAACGCGCCGCGTCCATTGCTTCCGTTAATTTGCCAAGCTCGTCTGTCATCAGTACAATGTCCGCCGCTTCTATTGCCGCGTCGGAGCCGAACGCTCCCATGGCGATCCCCACATCCGCCCTCGCAAGCACCGGCGCGTCGTTTATGCCGTCGCCCGCGAAGGCGATGTATCCGTTCTTCCTTTTTTGCCCCGCTAAGTCTTCGAGCAGCGCAACTTTTTCATGGGGCAGCAAGCCCGCGTGAAATTCGTCTATGCCAAGCTCTTTTGCCGCCGCTTCCGCGGCCTTTTTTTTGTCGCCCGTGAGCATGACAATTTTTTTTACGCCCCTCGTTTTTAGTTCGCTTACGGCTTTTTTTGCGTCAGGCTTTATTTCGTCGGAAATAATTATGCTGCCCGCGAACGTCCCGTTTATTGAAACATAGACGCATGATCCCGCTTCGTTATTTTTTTCGTATGCTACATTATAATCTTCCATCAGTTTTTCGTTTCCCGCGAGAATAATTTTTTCGTGCAGCTTGGTACGCACGCCGCGCCCCGCCATCTCTTCGTATTCTTTTAGTGCGATTCTTTCCGGTTCGCCGCTGTAAGCCGCGAGTATCGGCTGCGCTACGGGGTGGCAAGAAAAAGCTTCGGCGTTTGCGGCAAGCTCAAGCAGCTCTTTTTCCTTAAAACCGTTTGCCGGATGCAAACCCGTCACTTTAAACGTTCCTTTTGTAAGCGTTCCCGTCTTGTCAAAAACGGCGATGTCGAGATTGTTTAGTGCGTCCAAAAAATTTCCGCCCTTGACGAGCACGCCCCGCCTTGCCGCGCAGCCGATGCCGCCGAAATATCCGAGCGGAATCGAAATGACAAGCGCGCACGGGCAAGAAATAACAAGAAACACAAGCGCCCTGCGGATCCATTCGGTCCACTGCAAATCAAGCAGCAGCGGCGGGATTACCGCAAGCAGCAGCGCGAGCCCGACGACCGCGGGCGTGTAGATTCTTGCGAACCTCGTGATAAATTTTTCCGCCGGGGCTTTTCTGCCTGCGGCGTTTTCGACGAGGGCGATTATTTTTGCCGCGGTCGATTCGCCGTAAGGCTTTACAGCTTCGACCAGCAGCACGCCGCTTATGTTTACGCTGCCGGAAAGCACGGCGTCCGAAACCGCCGCGCGCTTAGGCGCGGACTCTCCGGTAAGCGCGGACATGTCGAGCGTCGTCACACCCTCCGCTATTATTCCGTCCAGCGGAATTTTTTCGCCCGGCCTGACCACAAAATAATCGCCGACGGCGACGGTTTCCGGCGCCGCTTGGATAAAGACTCCGTCGCGTATGACGTTCGCGTAATCCGGACGCAAACCCATCAGGGCGGATATGGATTTTTTCGATTTGCTGACGGCCATCGACTGAAAAAACTCGCCCGCCTGATAAAACAGCATGACGGCCGCGGCCTCCGGGAATTCGCCGATTGCGAACGCGCCCGCCGTAGCCGCGGTCATCAAAAAATTTTCGTCGAAGATTTTGCC
>WRDG01000160.1 GCA_009783525.1 Defluviitaleaceae bacterium
ATTGCTGCGGCAGCGTCCGCAGGCTCATACCCCGCTTGATAGATTTGGGGCTGGACATATTGGACGTGCTTCAACCCAAGGCGGCAGGAATGGAAATAGAAGAATTGAAAAAATATTTTCACAAAAAAATCGTGTTTGCGGGTAGCATGTGTATTCAAGAGACGCTGCCGTTTGGCAGCAAAGAGGACGTGCGGGCGGAAATTTTCAAACGAAGGTCTTTATTTTCCGATGGCGGCTTGATTATCGCACCGTCGAATAATTTACAGACCGATACCTCCATTGAAAACATAATTGCAATGTATGACGCGATTAAAGAAACAATTTAATAATAAAAATAAAACGCTGCTTAAAAAAATTTTTTTTATAAACCTGCAATAAAAAAGCCCGCAAAATTTTATTTTGCGAGCTTTTTATATTGCGGAGGCAGGATTTGAACCTACGACCTCAGGATTATGAGCCCTGCGAGCTACCGAACTGCTCCACTCCGCGTCGGATGGGCGGATTGTAGCACATGTTTTTTTTTTTCGCAACTTTTTTTTACGGCTCCGTTTTTTTAAATACAACCGAACCGTTTTCAAATGCGGCGCTAACGTTGTCGCCTTCCGTAAAGCGCCCTTCAAGTATTGCTTCCGCAAGCGCGTCTTCAACCTTGTTTTGCACCGCGCGTCGTAACGGGCGCGCGCCGTAAATCGGGTCGTAGCCTTCTTCTGCTATGTGCGCTGCGCATTCCTCTGTGCAGGAAAGATTGATACGCATATTTTTTAAGACGCGGCCCACTGTTTCGTTAAGCATCAGCTTGGCAATCTGTAAAACCTCGTCGCGCTCCAATATATGGAACACGATGATATCGTCGATGCGGTTTACAAATTCCGGCTTAAAAATATTTTTTACTTCGTCCATCACAGTTTTTTTCATATCATCGTAAGAATGACCGTCGTTTTCGTTTATCGTGATGCCGACCTTTTTAGGTGAAATGATTGATCTCGCTCCGGCGTTTGACGTCATTATTATTACGGTGTTTTTAAAATTAATCCGCCGCCCGTGCGCGTCCGTGATGTGGCCTTCGTCCAATATCTGCAGCAAAATGTTGAACACGTCGGGATGCGCTTTTTCCACTTCGTCAAAAAGCACGACTGAGTACGGTTTGCGCCTGATCAACTCGCTCAGCTGGCCTCCTTCGTCGTAGCCGATATATCCCGGCGGCGAACCGATCATGCGCGAAACCGTGTGCTTGTCCATGTATTCCGACATGTCAACTCGGACAACGGAATTTTCGTCGCCGAATAAAATTTCCGCCAACGCTTTTGCGATTGTCGTCTTGCCGACGCCCGTAGGCCCGAGGAATAAAAACGATCCTATCGGCCGTTTCGGATCCTTTAACCCGACTCGGCCCCTCCGTATCGCCTTCGCGACAGTTTTGACGGCTTCGTCCTGCCCGATTATCCGTTGATGCAGCTCGTCTTCCATTTTTAACAGGCGTTCGTTTTCTTCCTGCTGCAGCCTCTTCACCGGAATGCCCGTCCAGCTTGAAATCACTTCCGCTATTTCGTCTTCGCCTACTATTTGAGTCGTTTGATTGTTTCCGTCCTTCCACCGCTTGGTTGCCTCGTCGAGCTTCGCTTTTAATTCATTTTGAATATGTTTTAACTCGCCGGCTTTTTCAAATTCTTCTGTTTTAATCGCCGATTCTTTTTCTTTTTCCATTTCCGCGATTTCGTTTTGCAATTCTTTTAAGCCCTCGGGTGCGGTATAAGAACGCAATCGGACTTTGCTTGACGACTCGTCTATCAAATCGATCGCCTTGTCCGGCAAAAACCTGTCCGAAATATAACGCGCCGACAAACGCACCGCCGCTTCGACCGCGTCGTCCGTAATTCTGACGTTGTGGTGCGCCTCGTATTTATCGCGGATACCGCGAAGCATTTCGATCGCTTCGTCTTCAGTCGGCTCGTCGACCATAACAGGTTGGAACCGGCGTTCGAGCGCGGCGTCTTTTTCTATGTACTTTCTGTACTCGTTTAAAGTGGTTGCGCCTATTACCTGCATTTCGCCTCGTGCAAGCGCAGGCTTTAAAATATTTGACGCGTCGAGCGAACCTTCGGCTCCGCCCGCGCCTATTATCGTATGCAATTCGTCTATAAACAAAATTACATTTTTAGAGCCTATCACTTCGTCCAGCACTTTTTTTATGCGTTCCTCAAATTCGCCCCGGTATTTTGTCCCCGCGACCATCGCGGATAAATCGAGCGCAACAACGCGTTTAGTGTTTATTGTTTCGGGCACGTCGCCGTCAATAATTTTTTGAGCGAGCCCTTCGGCAATCGCCGTTTTGCCCACACCCGGGTCGCCTACAAGGCACGGGTTATTTTTTGTGCGCCGGCTCAAAATTTGGATGACGCGGTCAATTTCTTTTTTGCGTCCGATTATTGGATCGAACTTGCCGTCACGCGCCATTTGCGTAAAATCCCGGCTGAATTTGTCAAGCGCGGGTGTTTTTCCGTTCCCCTCGACATTTTGCTCGGCGAAAACAGGGTTCGTTTCCGAATATTTATTGTTTACTCCCAGCATTTGCAAAATATCATCATACAATTTTTGGATGTTTACATTCATTGAAACAAGCAATTGCCCGGCTATACACTCCAGTTCGCGAAGAATCGCTATCAGCATATGCTCGGTCCCTACGTAATTGCTGTTCATCCTCTTCGACTCGTCGAGACTCCTGTCTAAAATTCTTTTGGTGCGCGGCGTATACCCCTTTATCGGTTGATTGGAAGCAATCTGAATGATATTTTGGTCGTTCATCATTTTATCTAACTTTTCAGATATGCTTTGCGGCGTAATTTTTTGGTTTTGCAACGCTTTCGACGCAACGCCTTCGGTTACAAGAGCCAAACCGAGCAGCAAATGTTCGGTCGCCACATAATCAAGGCCGTATTTTGTTGCTGTTTCTTGCGCGTATTGCAAAGCGCGTTTAGCATTTTCGGTGTAAGGACTTTCCATCAATTAAACATCTCCCTTAAAATATCCGCTCGATATATTTCACATTCTTCTTCGCCGAGCTTCCTGCCGATTCTGTTTTGCAAATGCCCGTTTTGGATTTCGATCATCACTTGATAAATATTTTTGTTGAGTTTCGGCTGGCATAACACTCCGGTGTAAAAACCCACTCTTATTTCCGACAAAAGATTCATAGCCTCTGCCAAGCTGATTTTTTTCCCGAAAGATAAAATGCCGTATGCGCGGTATACATTGTTCTCTAAATCGATGCGGTGTTTTTCAAGCATTTTTTCGCAAATCATTTTTTCTTTTTCGATTATGTTTTGCGTTACGTTTTGCAATCCCTGCATTATTTCCTGTTCGGATTTTCCGAGCGTCAACTGGTTGGAAATTTGGTAAATACTGCCCATCGGTTCGGTTCCCTCGCCGTGCAGGCCGCGCAGAGCTATTCCGAATTTATTTATCGCCGGTATTAAAAATTTTATCTTTCCGGTTTTTTCGAGCATCGGCAAATGGATCATATACGAAGCCCTGAGTCCGGTTCCCGTATTGGTCGGGCATGACGTTAAGTAGCCGAAGTCTTTGTCGAACGCATACTCGACGCTTTCTTCGATCAAGTCGTCAATATGGTTTGCCAATTCCCAAGACGCGGCTATGTTGTCGCCAGCAGATACAGTTTGCATGCGTATATGGTCTTCTTCGTTGATCATTATGCTGACGTTTTCGTCATCCTGCAGTAATAAACCGACCGGAAGCTCGGGTTTTAGCAAATCGTGGCTGATAATATGCTTTTCGATAAGCATTTTTTTTGCTGTTTCGTTCAACTGCTTAATGTCCTGTGATTTAAAACGGACGCCGATGGCGGTTCTGTCGTTAATGACCGCACCCGATGTTTCTTCGATAATCATGAGCGCTTCTTTTCCGGTCATCATTTGCTTGAAAGGATATTTTTTTAAGTTTCTGGCAAGACGAACGCGTGCCGAAATTATGGGCGCGTCGTTAGCGATTGGATCGGTGTACCATGTCACTGCATACCACTCCGTTTAAATTTCTATCGCCCGTATCTTATCGCGCAGAGCCGCGGCCTCTTCAAAATCTTCGTGCTCCACCGCTGATGCAAGCATTTTTCTTAATTTGTCCACTTCGCGTTTATACAATAAAGAAGCGCCCGACTTGCGGGGAAATTTTCCCTCATGCCGCGCACTTCCTTGTATATTTTTTAAAATGGTTTCGACTTCCGGTAAAAAAGCCTTGTAGCATTCGGCGCAACCCAATTTAACGGTCGATTTAAAACCTTCGTTGGTCATTTTGCATGACGGGCATTGAACACCTTTTTGCCCGCTCGAAATATTTTTTTTGCTTTCAGACTGTTTTGATAAAATCGATTCGAGCATTCCGTTGAATATATTATCAAATGAAATAGGCATTTCGTGCTGCAAGGAACAATCTTTGCACAAAAATATTTCTGTTTTGTTTCCGTTTATAAACTGCTGCATGTGAACCGTTGCTTGGTTAATATGGCATTTTTCGCATTTCATTTTTACCCGCTCCTTTCGCGGCAGGTTTTATAAAATCCTGCCGCACGATAAGCAAAATTTCGTGTCCGTTCCGTTGTCCGCTCCGCAGGTTCGGCATTTTATGTTTGAAGCTTGCGTATGTTCCTCCGGGACGGGCGGCGCGTGCGGTTTGCTTAACGCTTTATGTTCGTTTTCATATTCGTGTTCCGTTTCGATCTCATATCCGTATTCGGTTTCATCTGCGTCGTCGTTTAAATCGGCACCGCATTTCGGGCAAAATTCTGCTGTCCTTACTGTAGGTTTTCCGCATTTAGGACAAATCCTGGTGCCTTTAACTACATTTATTTTTTCTTTGATGTTTTCGATTTTTTCCGTTGTTCTTACGATTTCCGTATACTTTTCGTCAAAATAACCTCCCAGCGAACCGCCGTGCGTATATATCTCATGCACTCTTTTTCCTATTTCGATATATATGCCTTTTAAAATTTCTTGTTCGTTTGTTAAATTAATAGAAAGCTTTGCAGTTTTTATCAAGTTGCCGGAAGTTGTTGTCACATTTTTTGTCACTTTATATATAGTGCCTTTTATATCGCTCATGCTGCCGCCTCCGAATCTAATTGAACATCATATGCTGCATGAATAAATTGTTGAAACGCGGATCGGCCGATAAATTTATTTCCGTCGCCGTTTTTGCGATCCGTTCAATGTCCCGCCGCGCTTCTTTTCCCATAAGCGCCATAACGCAGCCGCCCAAAGACGTATTGCCCACCGCGCAAACCTTAGGCCTCAGCTCTGCTGGTATAATGCCAAGCGCTTGAGCGCTGTCCAAATTTATTTTATGTCCGAAACCGCCGGCAATAAAAACTCTCTCAATACTCTCGTAAGTAAATCCGGATGCGGCCAGCAAAATTTCAATCCCGGAACGCACAGCCGATTTTGCCAGTTGAATTTCTCGCAAATCTTTTTGCGTAAACATTATTTTTTTGTCTTCGGTTATTTCGATACCGTCGTCAAAATAATCATCGCAAAGCAAACCTGTTTCGTCTGCAATTTCGTGTACTACCAATTGCGCGGCTATATCCAAAGCGCCGGAACCGCAAATACCGACCGGA
>WRDG01000161.1 GCA_009783525.1 Defluviitaleaceae bacterium
AATATAACGATATTTCGCTCAACTACGACATGATCCAACGCGAGGCGCGGGGTACGGAGCCGAACACCGAAATACCTATTAATACGATCCACTTCGCGCGTTCCACTATGGGCGGCGGGCAAATGAACATGATTTCGCAAATAACCGGCGGTTCGTTTATGTACATAAATACTAATACACAATCGGCAGCCGGTGCGTTTGCCGAATCGAGAGCATCGTTTCAAAGAGAGCCGATATTTTTGCTTAATCTTACTTTCGGCGAAGCAAGAAACAGTGTGCCGCGCATAATCATGCAGGGGTTGTTTATTGCGATTTGGTGTTTAACGCTCGGTTTTATGGTCGTCGCAATGTTAGATAATAAAAATCTTATACGAGATTTTCTTTACCCGCGTTTTGTTATATCGGCTTTGGCCGGAATAATTTTTACGGTGTTAATGTTTAACGCGTCTTTTAACGGTCAATCTTTAGTCAGATTATTTTTGATGTTCATAATGGTTGTGCTCATAATGCCTACATATCGTTTGTCTTCAAGGAGCTAATAATTTATTTTCGAGGGGAATACCGATGGAACTAAAGGAGTACAGCAACCCAAATCCGCTGACACTTGAAGCGACCACCGAACGCGACGACACGCAAACATTCATAAAAATAACACGCCTGCACAGGGAAGCTTCGCATGTTTTAATTTTTAAAGGCAAGAGGGGCGGGTTCGGTATGCCCGACATCATGACGCTTGGCGAACCCGTTTTTATTTGCGACGGATTCGATTTGCTCAGGCGGAGAGACGGAAGAGTCAACATCGGCCAAACGGTAACTGAGTACTATGCGGTACCCGCGAAATTAACGGACGGAATTTATTATTACGACAAACGATCAATAAAAAAAGTGGAAGCCGGCGAATATACCGCCGTTCAATATATATTGATAAGAGACAGGCAAACGCAAGATTGCGACAGGCTTACAATATCTTTCGCGCCGATGTTAAAGGGCGGAGCCGGTACGGTTCCGTACGATTCTCTTTTTTATTCGGTTGACGGAATGGGTAGCATTAAATATCCGATTAATCCAAAATTAGTTAAGGACGGAGCGTTTACCGTTTATGTGCCGGCCAACCGAAATGTACAGATAGTTTCGGCGGAAGGCGCGCATATACGAGCCACATTGATCAAATAATGAAGGAGGGCATCTTAGGTGCCGTTTTTTAGTGGTAATAAAAACAAAGAAAATAATAAAAATTTGCAACCGGTTTACAGGCCGATTACATGCATGAACTTACGATGCATGAAAGATTCTGCGCATACCGATTTAATTTTTCGTTTGAACCCACCCAAAGAAGTGGATGATTTTAGGCGGAGGCAATTTTCGGGCGGTTCGGGGGGATCATTGGGCGACGCGGCGTCAGCGAAAAGCAAGCCTGTAAAAGCGCCTTCCAAACAAAAGGATCTTTTGGCCGACCTCGATGACGACGACTTATTCGATAATGATTCAAAAGGAATTACCTTGCTTGACGACGACGATGATTTTTCTGCCGCGCCTGTTCCGGAGCAAGCGGCATCAAGCTCAGCAGCTGCAGAAAACAGCAAATTGGATGAAATGGTAAAGTATTATTACGGATCCGCCGTTGGCATGGGATATATAAGCGGCGGCGGCGAAAAACCGAACTATATAAGGATCCCGGCGACACAAGTTACGGAAGCTGTGAGCGGACCGTTTCCGAGAGCGGCATTCAGAAAGTTTTATCAAAAAAATCCGGCTACCGGGTATGTAATATCAATTGTCGATTGTTACGGGAACGAAACGAAAACGGCGGTTTGCCCGCATTGTCACACGCCTGTTTTTACGCAAGCGGGTTTATACGAAACGTATGTGCTGCCGGTAATAGGTGTTTCGCAATCCGGAAAATCTGTTTTGCTCGCGGAAAGTTTCACGCCTTTCATGAAAAAAACAGCAAGGACTATGCTGCCTACCGGAATGTTTTTACAGGATACTGAAATGAAACAATATATTGAAACAATAAGCGACGACTTAAAAGACAGCGGTGAAATAAGCGCGACGCTCGGCGTGCAGCGCTTGTTCAGCGAAATGGAAGGCGGGAACCGTAAAATCGCCATTTGCACGTTCGATCTGCCTGGCGAGCACATAGCGAATGAAATGTATCAGGAGTTTAGAGAAAAAGAATTGTCAAACCTGCTGCACCGAGCAAACGGCATTATAATTATTTTTTGCCCCGAACAGGTTGAGTCGATTACAAACTACAACTTAAAAACATATAAGGAAGACCAGGCGGATACCGCGTCAATTAAACCGCTTGAGGACATGATACGGCTGCTTGTAAAAGATTCGGATGACGCGGGCGTAATCAAGACAAAAAATATACCGATTGCCATCCTTATGACAAAATTAGATTTGTTCCGCTTGGGTAGCGGTATCAATGCAAAAATAGATACGTCTAAAATGGATTCGGACGCAAAAAAAATGCTCGGCAGCGTGTATGACCGCGACGAGGTGACGACAATACCCGAGCAAAAAGATGTCGTTAACTTAGGGGAAATAGACAGGTATTCCGCAAAAACGAAAGAATTTTTTGAAGAGTTGATTCACAATGAAATAAACATGATTTTGACAAAATTTGCCGGGAATAAACATAACGTTAATTGTTTTGCCATATCAAGCCAGGGAGCTGATATTTCGGCGTCTGATTTTGCGCCGCCTATACGCCCTAATGAACCGTTCTATTGGTTGTTCGCAAAAATGGGAATATATAAGCAGCCCATAATCAACCCGAAGCAGGATAAGAAAAGAAGGTGACCATGAGAGCAGAACAGGGATATTTTACAAGAGCCAATAGGTCAAAATTTACTAATGAAGCGGGATTTGCCGTTGCGGACGCTTCCGACGGCATAAACAGAGAAACCGCAGATTTGTTTATCCGCTCCGTGGGTGAAGCGGTGGTTTTTGACCAAAAAGAAGAAGGAGAAAAATGGATGTATGCTGTGCTTCCGTCGCGTATAGACGGGAGACTTTCGGTGACTTGGGCTTTTCCGACAAGCGACGGACGGCGAGCCTGCCATTTTACCCATACATATTTATTCGATGAATCAGATGCGAAAAAAATTATAAGAGACGAGCCGCACTTGGCGCAGGCTGTGAGGCTGACGGATTTTTGCAATGAATATATAGGCGAGCCGGTCGGTTTACAAAAGGCGGACATTAAATTTTCCGCTGAATATTTACCGGAAAATATTAAGATAGGTGAAACGGGTTTTGATAGAGAGTCTTTGCAAAAATTATTGCACATGCTGGTGCTTTTGCATGAAAACAGAGGCGAAAGACCGGCATTTTTACGTTCAATATTTATTGTGCACGAATGCGCGCCGGATATTTTTACGAAACGCGCATTTAAACTCGCGGCTTTGCTTTATTCGGGTTTGCCTTACATAATCGCTTCCAAACTTGGCATCGTAATAAAAACCGAATCTGTTTGGCGCAAGTCCGAAAGTTATCCGTCGGGTTTCCGTTCCGCATATATTGCGGATGCAGGTGAAGACAAAAACTTTATTCCCGGCGGAGAACTTTACATAATAAACAAACCGCTTATTATGCCGCCGGAAAATTCTGCGGTTTTTACCGTTACAGAAAACGACGTTCAACTTTCGACCAATATGGATCCTAACGCGGCTTATAAAAATCTGGTTTCTATTATCGCGCAAAACATGAACCAAGAAGACATGCCCGGAAGTGAATTGCGGGAATTTTATAAATTTATTACCGACATAGTGGACGACGAACTGAGCTTTAGAGATATGAACAGCTTTTACAATTTAATAGAGACGCTGCGGAATCCGATTGAAACGATACGCGGCGGGTGGAAACCGGTTACCCGCGCGCTGCGCTTGCTTAATGCGGCTTTGGGTCTAAACTTTAAAAATTCGGACGTTAAGTGGAGCGGTTTAGCAAAAAAATTTATCGATTGCGTTTTACGCGAAGATTTTCAAGAGCCGCCTGCAGAGGACAACTGCATATTGCTTTTTGATATAGGAATCGGGTTGTTTACCGGAGCAGGAGAAACAGAAGCTTTTATCGTTTTGTTTTATAAATTTATTGTCCGGTGCGATTGCATAAATTTGGAAAACAAAAAGTTTTTATCGGCATTGCGCAAGCATCCGGCGGAGTTCGGCATGATAATCGATACGGACGCTTCGTCCGCGTCGCCGAGTTTTATTAATTTGAGGGACGGTTTGGCAAAGCGGAGCGAATTGAACGATATTGACCTGCTCATAAATTTTTTCGATAAATACAGTTCGATTGAAAACATAAAAAACGATTTGTTTTTTGCCGCCGACAAATTATTGTCGGGAGACGAAACAAAAGCTCCGTTTGAAACGCTGACTAATGTCGAAAATCCTGGATTGGCAACGACGTTTCTTAAAGGCATTTGCTCGCTTAAAAGGCACAACACTGCAAGCCCGGCAGATTGCACCGCATTTTTTATTAAGTTTGACAGCAACCTGCTTGCGAAGTTGGATTCTTATCCGCTTGTCGATCCATGGTGCATTAACTATCTCATCTTTAAAATTTACAGCGGCGAACCGTTTAATGTCCCGGCTTTGATAAACAAATTAAAAAAATGGCACGAAAAATTGCTCGGTAAAAATGACGCGGCAAGTATTGCGGCGGTGGAGCGATACCGCAACGAAGCGTGCAACTTGCTTGCAAATGACATTAATACTAATACGAGAGCTCACATGATTTTGATGGCGTTTTTTAAAATTGATGACCCGGCTTGGACTGTGGATTGGAACAGGCTGATTGAAAATGTCGCTTCATTTAAAATAAATGCGTTTTTTTTCTGCGTGAGCAAACTCCAGGAATATCAATTTGAGCTTTCATATAAAGATTATATAGGCTTATTCGACAAACTGAAAAACCTGTATTCAAATAACAATGGTGAAAATCTTGAATACGAAAAACAATACAGGCGTTTTCTTGCGAAACGGCTCGAAGACCCGAACACATTGGAAAATTCGCCGTGGTTTTTACTGATCGCATCGCTCTACGGTTTTGTATCGAGAACCGTAATGAACAACCCGAAATTATCGAGCCGTATGAGCTACGAGACGCTGTATTGCAAAAACTGTCATTTTTTAACTCCCGTTACGGTACACAATAAAAACGATAAAAAAATTAAATGCGACAATTGCGATAAAAATATCACACCGGACGAAGATACGGTCATCGCGTCGATCGTCGGCATCATAACCATGAACAATGCGACGGCAAAAAAAGTATTGCCGCTGCACAGTTCAAAGAGCGATGAAAAAGACGGGTTCATGAATTCGATAACGTCGCTGCTTGGACGAAAAGACAAGGACAGAGACGACTTGGGAAGCTTCGATGTCAATGTAACCAAGGACGCAGTTGAAATTAATATCGACGGCGCTACATCTGAGGCGGAAAAATTTTTGAGCAAAGATTTCACGTCGCGCCGCAAATCAACGTGCATAGTCCTTGACGGCGGCGAAAT
>WRDG01000162.1 GCA_009783525.1 Defluviitaleaceae bacterium
TAATAATTTTGCCGCTGATTTATTTTCGCCAATCGGCAAAACACAATGGAGGACACATTTATGGAAAAATTTTCTTTTGACGATTTCAATGAAACAAAAAACATCCAAGCGGAAGAGATTATCGACATTTTAACGGAGCAAGTCGTAAACGCGTATCCGCCGGAAAAACTCGAGCGCATAAAAAAGCAAAGCGGCTGGTCGTGGAACAGCGCGCTTGACACAGTTGAATCAAGCGGAAGGATTTCTTACGTGGCGCTGCACGGAGGCGTGCCGGAAGAGCCGCGCATCCCGGAAGGCGCTTCCGAAATCCAAGCCGACATAATCTCGCAGTTAAAAATGATGCTGCACAACGCCGTTACAGACGACGAATACTATCCGGGTTTTTCGTCAGGCTGCGAGCAGATTACCGTACCCTCGATGTTTTGCGCAAAAAAAGAATCCATATCAGGCTCCGACCACATAAAGCCGCTGATCGAATCGCCGTCGGACGTTTACTCGCTGCCCGAAGCAAAAATCCGCGACGGCTTTATGTGCAGCGAAATGCTTCGGCGAATGGCATATAAACATATCCGCATGAATAAAAAAATATCCGTTTACATAACGGATATACAGGGGCCGTTTTCTTGCGCGGCCCAATTGTGGGGAATCGAAAAATTTTTGGGAGACCTGTACGAATATCCGAACGAAGCGCATCATCTTCTTTCGCTGTGCACCGATGCGATCATCGATTACTACCGCGCAATGTACGACGCGGTCGGAAGCAATCTCATCCCCATACATTGCTTCCCGATGATTTGGGTGCCCAAAGACTGCGGCGTTGCAGTAAGCGACGATTTTTTCGCCGTCGTAGGCAGACACACCGCCGAAGAATTTTCCATTCCGTATCTCGAAAAAATAGGCCGGGCCTTCGGCGGGCTCACAGTCCATACCTGCGGCAACATGAACCACCTGCCCCATGCGATCAACAATTCGAAGCATATACGCGCGATAAATTTCGGCGGTTCCGAAACCGACCTGATGAAATACGCCTCGGAGTGCGACAGGCGCATCACGGTACTCGTGCATCAAAGCGGCATGTCAGTAAACGGCCTGCCCGTTTACGACAATCTTTGCGACCTGCTTCGCCACCGCGCACATGTGCAAAAAACCACGGGCGTCAAAATTTTTTCGTCGCCCAATTACACGGGCGACCCGCCTACGGAAGAAAACAGAAAAAAATGGGAAGAAGCTGCAAGTCTCATATAAATATATTTTTCCAATGGTTCACTCCGCACTGCCATTTGTTGCGCGAGGGATCGGGGTGCAGCATCGCCGCCGCAACCGTGCCGTTTGCGCGGACGCCGGCTATATGGAAGCGGCCCGCCGCAATCTGTACGATGTCCGTCCATTCGCAAACATTTTGAAAATTTTTTTCAGTTTCTTTATTTATAAACAGACATGATAAAAACTTAACCTTGCCTTCGTCCGTAAGGGCGGCGGTATAATCCGGCGCAGCGGATATTTGTTTGACCCCGTAAATTTTTTTGCCCGAACCGCCTGCAACAAAAGCCGTCCCGTCAGTTTTTAACACGGAAACGCGGCCGCCTGCGGAGCAACGGATGTCTGCGGCGCCGGTAATATTTAAATAAGGCGCGTTGTTTTCTGCGCCCGCATAAAATATTTTCATTTTATTTTTTTTTAAGGCGAATGTGCATTGGCATCCGGCGGACACATAAACCATGTCGCGCCAGGCTTGCGTGAGGCATTCGCCTTTTGTGTTGCTTCCCGCCGAGATAACCGAGCCGTTTGCGCAGAGCCCTACAGTATGCCTCAGCCCCGCAGAAACGGCGCTTATGCCGTGCCAGCCTGCAAGGTTGCATTGGCCGAAATCGTTGCGCCCCGCCGCGAAAGCATTTCCGTCCGAATCAACAACGGCGCAAAAATCTGCGCCGCAAGATATTTCTTTTATGTTTTTTTGCAAGGTGATCTTGCTTTGCCCGAAATCGTCTGCGCCGGCAAACAAAACGTCTCCGTCCGCAGTTATTGCCGCCGTAAAATAATCGCCGGCCGCGATTTTTCGCGGCGGTTCGGCGGCAAAACCTTCGTCCGATAAATTTACGGCAAGCGCCGGGCAAATTACATCCGGAAAATTTTTTTCTGTCCTTGTTACGCGCCCGAGTATCTCGCCGAAAATATCCGCGGCCCATGCCGCGGCCGCTTCGTTTACTCCGTATGTTTCCTCCATATTTTTTATGAGGCCCGCTCGCACGACCGCGTAATTTTTTCCGGAATTTTTTAGCCGGAAATATCCGTCGAGCTCCAAAAAATTATTTATTTGGATGCGTTCTTTTAACATGGCCGGAGCGAAGTCGTTAAGCATATTTTTTACCGCAGTTTGATTTTTAAATATTTCTTCGCCCCGCATATCTTTTATTTTTATTAAGTGTCCGAGAACCCGGTCGTCCAACCTACCGCCTCCCAATCCGCCAAATACTGCAGGCTTTTATTTTTTTTGAGCAGCAGGGAGTCGGTCGCGACGTATTTTAACTCGCCGTAGCGCGTGAGCCCTATCAGCTTGTTGAATTTGCCGTAGATCATGACTATGTCCTGCCATGTGTCCGCTTCGGAAGGTTTGCGGGGTTTATCGCGGTCGTACGCTAAAATTCTTACGGTGCCGTCGTTTTTTAAAACGACAAAATAATCTGACAGCGATTCTATTGCATTGATGTCGTCCCACTGCGCGAAATAATTGTCCGGCTTGCCCATTTTATATATGCGCCCGTTGTTTTTTAATACGATGCTTCCGTTTATGTATGTGGAAATTATTTGCTTGACGTCCGTCAGCGACTCCGCCCACGAACGTTCTTCCGCTTGACTCGAATCCGCGGGATTCCCGTCCTGCGCGTCAAGCTCGGTGTCCGGCGCCGAAACCATGACCGTACCGTCGCTCCTAATGCCGAATATACCTTCCGGAAACCTCGCTATCGATTTAATTTGGTTAAAATGCGAAACATCGGCGTCGCATTTGCCTTTTACAACAACTCCGCCGTCTTTTTTTACGCAGACGGTGGCGTGGTTGAACGCGTATACGCCTGCGATGTCCGTCAGTTCGCTTACGTCGCATTGGTTATGTGAATTGAGCCCCGCCGCCAGCACGCGGCCGTCGTTTTTAAGGCCGATTGTATGCGCGTTTCCGCAGGCAACCGATACGATTCCGCTCCAGCCTGACACATCGCATTGAAAATGATCGTTTAAGCCGTGCGAGTACATCGTGCCCCCGCGTCTTAACGCGACCGTAAACCCCGTGCCTATGGCGATAAATGAATAAACCGGCTTGCCGCCGTTTTCTTCGCTCGCGGCCGGCATGACGTCAGTCTCGCCGCTCAAAAGTTTTACGAACAGATTAACAACCCATGAAGCGGCGGCGGAATCGACGCAATATTGGTCGGTAAGCCGCACGATCAATCATTGCGCGGTTATGCCGCGTTCGCCGCCCGCATTTTTTAGTTCGGACCAACCGCCCGTTTCGATAAAATTTCTAATTTGAATCCTTTCGCGCGTCAAACCCGGCGCGACGTCAAGCAAGAGCGCGTTAATACGCGGCGCGTTTAAAAAAACCGCGTCGCCGTAATCATTTAATATACACTTAATTTTTTCGCCGATTTCGTTGTCCATTTTTTCTTCCGGTATTTAACGGGTAATTTTTTACAGCCTCATAATTTTTGAAAGCAAGGGAGAATAAATGCCCACCGCCTTATGCGGGCATAATTCTTGGCAACAATAGCATCTTATGCAGCCGCCGAGTTCGATGGAGGTTTTGTTGTTTTTTTTGCTTATCGCTTTTGCCGGGCATGATTCGTTGCAGACATCGCAGCTGACGCAGGTTTTTTTGTCGATTACGGGCCGCGTCTGCACATGCTTGTTGATAAACCGCCGGGCAAACTGCGGAAGGCGCGTGAGGTTCATGGCGCGCGAAGTTCTCGGCACGTCGAAAGAAGGCAGTAAATAATCTTCGATGTTTGCGCCGCATGTGTTTATGTCGGAAAAATCTCCGGCGATGATCCCGTGCCGGACCAAGCGGCGCAGCACCGGCACCTCGTCCGTTTTTAAACCGATAATGCGGCACGCGGCATGATCGAGATGATACGGACTCGGCGACGCCAATAAGAGCCGCGAATTAAACGGCGAGCCCGCGGCAGGTCCCCTGCCCTCCATGCCCACAATGCCGTCGATGAACGAAATCACGGGAGGCGCGCCCATGCAAACGTCGATAAGAGCGTCCGCAAACATATCATAGTCTGACAGGTTCAAATGATATTCCATTTTAGAAACTCCGGGCACCAGCCCGAACATATTTTTAACGGCGCCTGTATATGTCATCATACCGTGCGTTTTTAATTTAGCGACGCAGATTATTTTATCCGCGTCGTTTATCATGTCGGCAAGCGTCAATTTTTTTAGAACGAAACCGTTAGGCGTATCTTTTTCGAAATGCTTAAAGTTTTTATTGAGCGCGGCGCCCGATTCTTTGGCGGCGGTTTCCATTCCTGTTGCGCGGTATACTCCGCGCAGCATCGTGTTTGAAAAAGGCCCGCCCGGGCTGTCGCCAATCGTGCAGGCCGCTCCGCGCGCCTGTATAAAATCCGCAAGCACGCGGATGACCAACGGGTGCGTCGTGGTTGCTTCGCCGGGTTTTTTTGCGGCGAGCAGGTTTGGCTTTAAAAGCACGCGATCTCCCGAAGATATAAAACGTTCAAACCCGCCTAAATTTTCAAAACTTTTTTCGACCGCTTCCCATACCAAATCATATTCGTATGCATCGCATTTTAAAATTGAAACGTCTGCCATCGTTCCGTTGCCTCCGCGCGTTTGCAGTCACTTTGATTTGAATATTAATACAAATCCTATTATTATACAAATACAGCGGCACTGCTAAGGAGAGTTATCATCCCTTACTCCGAATCGGATTTGTATGAACCAGTCAAGGCGATGCTTTCCTCCCAAGGCTTTGTGGTTAAAGGCGAAGTGAAGGGCTGCGACGTCGCGGCAGTACGCGGCGACGAACTTTGGATCGTCGAGTTGAAGCTGAGCTTTAACATCACGTTGGTTTTTCAGGCGATGGAAAGGCAAAAACTGAGCGAAAATGTTTTCGTCGCGCTTCCGCGCCCGCGCCGCGCACACAACAAAAATTTTTTGGCGGCGCAAAAACTTTTGCGCAAACTTGAAATCGGGCTTATAGCAGTCGCTCTCGAAAGCCCGGTCAAGCAAGCAGAAATTATAATTTTCCCGGGCGGCAGGCAAAAAAAAATTTCGATGCGCGCCGCCGCCGTAAAAAAAGAAATCGAGGGCAGGTCGTCGGACAGCAAGGGCGGGGTTACAAAAACAAAAATTAACACCGCATTCCGCGAGCGCTGCATTCGTGTCGCTTGCGCGCTCGAAATAGAGGGCCGGTCAAACGCGCCCGATCTTGTCGCAAAATACAGTTGCGCTAAAGACACATACAATATCTTCTACAGAAATTATTACGGCTGGTTTGAAAA
>WRDG01000163.1 GCA_009783525.1 Defluviitaleaceae bacterium
ACGGCGACATCCCATACAAGACGAGAGAATATTTAAGCAATATTCACGAAGGTGCAGAATGGTTATTAAAAATCATCGACGATATATTGGACATTTCAAAAATTGAGTCGGGTAAAATTGTGCTCGAGCATATTCCGTTTGATATACACGATATTATTGTTCAATGCCGCGCCGTAATTTATCCGAGAGCCGCCGAAAAAGGTATTGCGCTTCAATGCGAAACCGAATCCGCAATAGGCGGGAAGTTGATAGGAGACCCGCTGCGGCTGCGGCAGGCGTTGTTAAATTTATTATCAAACGCGGTTAAATTTACAGACAACGGTTCGGTTGTATTGGACATATCTGTTGCGGAATCTACCGAAAGCGATACATCGCTGCATTTTTCAATAAAAGACAGCGGAATCGGAATGACGCCGGAACAGATAGCAAACATATTCGTGCCTTATATGCAAGGCGACGAAAGTATTGCGAGGAAGTACGGCGGCACAGGCCTTGGCATTCCTATTACAAAAAAAATAATCGAGCTGATGGGCGGATCATTGATTACGGAGAGCGTTCCCGGAAAAGGCAGCACATTCAGTTTTACGATCAAGTTTAACAAGAGTGCAAAAAATGAAACAATGTCAGCTAAGTATTCAAAATCTTCTGTCGTAGAAAAACCGAATTTTACCGGCGATGTATTGGTATGCGAAGATAATTATTTAAATCTGCAGGTTATTTGCGAGCATTTGCTTTGGGTTGGTATTAAAGCGGTAGTTGCGCGAAACGGCAAGGAAGGTTACGAAATAGTTGCGAAACGGGTCGAAAACGGTGAAAAACCGTTCGATCTCATATATATGGACATACATATGCCTGTTATGGACGGAATGGAAGCTGCGTCAAAAATAACAGCGTTGGGTGTAAAAACACCAATCGTTGCGGTTACAGCAAATGTCATGTCGAGTGATTTAAAATCGTACAAAGAAAACGGAATGGCAGATTGTTTGGCTAAGCCGTTTTCGTCGCAGGAATTATGGAGCAGCTTAAAAAAATATTTGACGGTAAAAAATGTCACCGTAACAGGGAAACGGCAGTTAGCCGGATTTAACGACGCTATGCTTGACTCATTTAAAAAACATTTTGTTAACGACAATCAAAACACCTACGACGAAATTACTGAAGCATTGAAAAACGGAGACATGCGGATGGCGCGAATTCTTGTCCATACGTTAAAGGGTAATTCGGGACAAATAGAAGAGCAAAAATTACGTGAAGCAGCTATTGAAGTAGAAAAAGCGATTTTAGAAGAAAAAAGAGAAAATATCGGGTTTTTAATGGCAAATATGCAAAAAGAATTGTTAATTGTATTAGAAAAATTGGCTCCCATGCTTGACAAAGATGCTTCTGAAGCTAAAACGGTAAAAAATGCAGACATAGAACAAATGCGCAAAATATTCGAAAAACTTGAACCCATGTTAATAAACAGGAACCCCGAATGCGAAGGAATGTTGGATGAATTAAAAACGATACAAGGGACGGACGAATTGGCGCAACACATAAATAAATTTAAATTTAAGCCTGCTTTGGAAGAATTGGCAAAACTAAAAATACAGTGGGGGCTGTAAACGATGGCGAAAAGAAAAAACAGTATTTTAATTGCAGATGACGAAAGAGCGAACATCAGCGCATTGAATTTAATTTTAAGCCCGGAATATATTGTTTACGCATCTAGCAACGGAAGGGATGCACTAGAAGCGGCGGAAGAATTTTTGCCTGATGTAATACTGCTTGACGTCATGATGCCGGATATTGACGGATACGAAGTTATATCCACCCTCAAAAAAAATGAGAAAACGCGCCACATCCCGGTTGTGTTTGTGACGGGTCTCGATAACAACGACGCGGAGGAAAAAGGTCTCGCGCTCGGAGCGGCGGATTACATAACAAAACCGTATATTCCTTCCATTGTTAAGCTTAGGGTAAAGAACCAAGCGAAGCTCGTAGACCATTCGCGCGCGTTGGACGAACGGCTGCGCCAGCAAGCGTTGATGGCAAAGATTTCTCACAGTTTTTTATCAGACGCCGGTTCCGACATTTTATTTGCAAACACATTACGCATGATAGGGGAATTTATGGATATTTCCTCTGTGCTGCTTTATAGAGCGGACAACGACGGAAGCTTTATATGTGTTTGCGAATGGCTCAAAAACGAATCGATAAACGAGTCAAGAAAAAATAGCGGTTTCGAATTTACCGAGCTGTTTTTATCGGATGCCGCCGAGCATGACAGAGACGGCGGAAGTTTTTTGTTTAGGCACAACGGCTTAAACGGAAGCAAAAATAATTTAATAGCTGCGCCAATATATATAAAAGGCATCATATGCGCAGCTCTCGTAATGCATAAGGACGGTGACGAAAACGAATGGAACGGCAGCGATGAAAACATCGCGGTGCTTGTTTCAGACATATTTTCGAGCGTCTTCGAGCGCGACGCAATGGAGCGGCAGTATTCGATAGTAGAAAATTCGCCTAACTTGATACTTTATATATCGTCAAAGGCGAATGTTGAGTATGTAAATCCGGCCGTATACAACGTAACCGGTTATACTTCGATTGAATTGGCTGTTAGAGGCATAGGCATAATTTTCGAAAAAGATATGTTTGATGAAATATTGCTCAAACATATTCCGCGCGCCATGAACGGCGAAGTGGTTATTTTCGAAGCGAACGTCATAAGCAAAGATGCAACAAAAAGAATTTTGATGGTTACCATGGTAAAAACCGGAAAGAACGAATTGGGATTGATAGCTACAGATTTGACAGAAATACGCGAGCTCGAAACCGGATTGATTGCGGCTAAAGAACGGGCCGAACATTTAAGCCGGGCAAAAAGTGAATTTTTGTCGCGCATGAGCCATGAAATGCTTACACCGTTAAACTTAATAATGGGAACGATTCAAATAGCAAACCTGCAGCCCGAACGCGCGAAAGAGTGTTTCGGCGACGTCGATTCGGCGTCTCGCAGTCTTTTAAGCATGATAGAAGATATGCTTGATATATCCGACATAGACCACGGCGTATTAAAGCTTAACGAAGCAGGATTTAATATAAAAGAGCCGTATCAAGATGCGCTGGCAATCGTAAGAAACGATGCGGCAAGCAAAAGCATAAATCTCGTTTCGTATTTTGATCCGGCAATACCTGTAAATCTATTGGGAGATAAAAAAAGATTCAGACAGGTAATATCCTGCTTATTGCAAAACGCGGTTAAATTTTCAAACGACGGCGGCGAAATATCTATCAAAATCATCCTCGATGATAAAAAAGAAAACACGGCGGATTTACGCATTGAAGTAACCGACAAAGGTATAGGCATACCGGCGGAGTTTATAGATTTATTGTTTGATCCGTTCGAGCAAGCGGACGGAAGCCAAACCAGACAACACGGCGGTATGGGTATCGGGCTCGCTATATCTAAACGCATAGCGGTATTAATGGGCGGCGATATTTTTGTGGAATCGGAAACGGGAGTTGGATCAAAGTTTATATTTAAATGCAAAATGCTGGTTGACGGATCAAAATCGGATAGCGGCAATGTGGTGGATTTTACTGACAAGCATATTTTGGTTGTGGAGGATATGGCAACAAACAGATTTATTATTAAAAACCTGCTTAAAAAAACCGGCATAAAAATTATTGAAGCGGAAAACGGAAAACGCGCGGTAGAAATATATGAGGCCGAAAGTGAAAAGATCGACATAATTCTTATGGATTTGCGTATGCCCGAAATGAACGGATACGAAGCGGCGCAGCGAATACGGCAATTAAATTTGGCAAGAGCCGCTGATGTACCGATAATAGCAATATCTGCTCATATTGAAACTGACGACGACGCGGAAGTAATAAATGCCGGAATGAATTATCTGTTAGACAAACCGAATGATCCGCAAAGTTTAATCAGCGCGTTAAAATTATTTTTGTAAGGTATTCGATATCTAACTCGGATTTGCGCGAAAAAACCCGGCTTTTAAAATTTTGTGAAGCGCAAAACATGAGATTTGCAATAAATCATCGGATGCTTAGCATTTATTTGGAGTGATATGAGTGTTTAAAAAATCAATTTCGCGCAGAATAGTTTTATACGCATTCGCAATAGTTACAACATCGGTTATAGCAGTCACCGCACTCATTTGGGCGGGAATATATAAAATAAACGGAGAAATAACAGAGACCGGAAAAAAATTAGGCGAGTATTCGGCTTCTGAAGCAAAACAGGCATTAAAAGACAACACTTACAGCAATTTATATTATTTGGCCAAGCTGATGGCTTCGGGAGCGGATATGGGTTTAACCCCGGACATGCTGGGAGATATGCTGTCCGGCTTAACAATCGGCGAAACAGGTTATGCGTTTTTTGTCGACGGTTTGGGCAATGCGACTGTCTACAGCGGAAGCTCGGGTTTGCAACCCGAACGAAATCTTTTTGAAGGAAGCTTCTATCCGCTTGAAACAGCGCAGCGTATTATCAACGGCGAATCCGGTATCGAGCAAATAGTTTTGGACGGAAAAGAAAAATATATCGCTTATCACCCGCTTTCAAACAATGAAGGAAGCTTTGCGTTTGTGGCGGACGCGCACGAAGTGTCCGCTCCTTCAAATCTTATTGAAAACAATATAAACAAACAGACAAACACAGCCGTTGACTCCATAAATGAGACGGCTTTTTTATTTTCGCTGTTTGTAGTTTTGATTCATTTGGTCATCATTGCGGCAACAATGCTTTTTTCGTCGCGGCTTGCAAAAACCGTCGTTAAACCGATACAAAAATTAATTGAAGACGCGGTTATAATCGAAAAAGGAAATTTGGACTACACGCTCGAAGCAAAAACAGACGACGAACTAAAAATTTTAGCCGAATCGTTCAACTCAATGATAGCGAGCATAAAATCCGCAACGGCGGAAAAAGAACGCGCGGACGAGCGGGCTCAGGCGGCGGGTTATTCGCAGCGCATTTTACAATTTATTTTGGATTCGCTGCCGGTAGCGGTCGGGATCATCAGCGTAAAAAATTTTGAACAGCTTTATAAAAACGGCGCGCTCGCGGAATTGTTCATGCTCGACAGCGCCGATGAAACAACGGAGTTTGATATGTTTTTGCATATGCCGGCCATCCAACCGGACGGAAGAGAAACGCGCGGGTTGTTCATAGAGATGAACCGTCACGGCAGAACCGTTGAGGAGCTGCAGTTTGTTAAACAAAACGGCGACATTTTTTTCGCCCGCATTACGGCTTCCATTATTTACTACATGGGCCAGCCGGCAACTCTAACTACGATCGAAAATATAACCGCCGAAAAGGAATATAAACAAATGTTGGATTTCGCGCCGTTCGGAGCGCATTTTTGGGACGAGCGCATGAATATAGCCGATTGCAACCAAACGGAGATAGATATTTTCCGTGTCGGCAGCAAGCAGGAATATATCAAGCGTTTTTATGAACTCATGCCGGAAATACAACCGAACGGCCAAGAATCG
>WRDG01000164.1 GCA_009783525.1 Defluviitaleaceae bacterium
GAAAACATCGGAGGGCTCATCAAAGAACCTTATGCGGGAAAAGACACGGGTACTGTCACCACATGGCGGCCCGATAAAGAAGTGTTTACCGACATCGCGGTGCCGCTTTCATACTATCAGGATATTTTAAAACGGCAGGCGATTGTAAACGCGGGTTTGACGTTCGTTCTCACAGACGAAGAAACAGGCGAAAAATTTTCATATTTTTATAAAAACGGCATTAACGACTATATAATCGAAACGGCAAACGGAACTGCGTTTACCGAACCGTTTTTTTTGTCGCACGAAACGAAGGGCCGCGACAGAGAAGACAAAACCGAATATAAATTAAAATTCGAAATCGTTTTTTGCTTTTCCAACGAAATAAACAGCCTTGAGTATTATCACAATTCAAGTTTCCTCGAACACGGCGGCTCACCGGACCGCGCCGTGCGTACAGCGTTCGCGTACGCGGTTGACAATTACCTTAAAAGCGGCGGACATTATAAAAAAGACGAAAAAAAAATCACGTTCAACGACATCGAAGACAGTTTAATTCTTCTGTCCAGCTCTTATTCCGACAACCCCAGCTACGAAAACCAAACAAAAAAGGCAATTACCAACAAATTCGTCCAAGAAGCCATGACGGATTTTTTAAAACGCCGTTTGGAAGTATATTTCATTGAAAACAAAGCAGACGCGCAAAAACTCGCGGCACAGGTGTTGGTTAACAAACGCAGCCGCGAAACTGCGGAAAAGACGCGGCTTTCAATAAAAAAGAAGCTGACGGGTACTCTCGACCTCAACAACCGCGTCGAAAAATTTGTCAACTGCCGCACGAAAGACACAGACAGGAGAGAAATATATATAGTTGAAGGCGATTCGGCGCTCGGAGCTTGCAAGCTTGGGCGCGACGCAGAATTTCAGGCGATAATGCCCGTGCGCGGTAAAATATTAAATTGTTTAAAATCCGATTATGACAAAATTTTTAACAGTGAAATAATAACGGATCTGCTGCGCGTGATCGGCTGCGGAGTCGAAATAAAAACGAAAAGCAGCAAAGACATGCAGAGCTTTGACATGTCGCAGTTAAAATGGTCAAAAATAATTATCTGCACGGACGCGGACTACGACGGCTTCCATATCCGAACGATGATACTCACCATGCTGTACCGGCTCACGCCGTCGCTCATAGACGCGGGAAAAATTTATATCGCCGAGTCGCCGCTGTACGAAATCACGTCGGGCAAAAAAACATGGTTCGCTTACACGGACAGAGAAAAAAATGAAATAGTGGCTAAAGCAAGCAAGGACGGCCAAAAAGTAAAAATCCAGCGTTCGAAAGGGCTCGGCGAAAACGAACCCGACATGATGTGGCAAACCACCATGAACCCCGAGACGCGCCGCTTGATTCAAATAATCCCCGCCGACGAAAAACGAACCAGAGAAATGTTCGAAATACTGCTTGGCGACAACATCGCAGGCAGGAAAGAATTCATAGACGAGTACGGCCACATGTACATAGACCTGGCGGACGTGGGCTGAAAAAAATTAAAGGAAGAAAATATATGGCGTCAAAAATGAAAACAAAGCCGACGGTTTCCGAACCTCATGTAATCGAACAGCCGATAGACAACGCATTGGAAATTAACTACATGCCCTACACAATGAGCGTCATCGTTTCGCGGGCAATACCGGAAATAGACGGCTTTAAGCCGGCGCACCGCAAGCTGCTGTACACGATGTACAAGATGGGGCTTTTAACGGGCGGGCGCGTGAAGTCCGCCGACGTCGTTGGGCAGACGATGAGACTAAACCCGCACGGCGAAATTCCAATCTACGATACATTGATGCGTCTCACGCGCGGCCACGACGCGCTGCTGCATCCGTTTATAGATTCGAAAGGAAATTTCGGCAAGCAATATTCGAGAGACATGGCATGCGCAGCAAGCCGCTATACAGAAGTTAAGCTCGACGGCATTTGCGCGGAGCTGTTCAAAGACATCGACAAAAACAACGTGGATATGGTCGACAATTACAACAACACCACAACCGAACCGGTATTGCTGCCAACTACATTCCCAAACGTGCTTGTCACAGCAAACACGGGCATAGCCGTGGGCATGGCAAGCAAGGTCTGCAGCTTTAATTTAAAAGAAGTTTGCCTCACCGCCGCCGCTTTTATTGCGGACGAAAAACATTTGATTTCAAAAACATTGCTCGCGCCCGATTTAGCTACCGGCGGCGAGCTTTTATTTAGTTCGGCGGAAATTGAAAACATATACCAAAAAGGCGAAGGCGGCTTCAAGGTCCGCGCCCGATACCGCTTCGACAAAAAAAACAACTGCATCGAGGTTTACGAAATTCCGTACACGACAACAATAGAGGCGATAATAGACAAAATAGCTTTGCTCGTAAAAAACAACAAGGTGCGCGACATCACGGACGTGCGAGACGAAACGGATTTGAACGGTTTAAAAATAGCAATCGACATAAAAAAGACGGCAAACCCGGAACTCATCATGCAAAAGCTGTACAACCAAACAACTCTTTCTGATACGTTCAGTTGCAACTTCAACATACTGGTTAACAGCAAGCCGCGCGTCATGGGCGTAGCAGAAATTTTGCGGGAATGGACCGTCTTCCGCGTCGGCTGTTTAAAACGGCAGTACCTTTACGACATAAACAAAAAAACCGAAAAGCTGCATTTGATCGACGGCCTCACAAAAATAATGCTCGACATTGACAAGGCTATTGCAATCATAAGAAACACGGCAACCGACGCGCTGGTCATACCTAATTTGATGGACGGTTTTATTATAGACCGCGACCAGGCGGAATTTGTCGCGGAGATTCGCCTCCGCAACCTGAACAAAGAATACCTGCTTAACCGCATAGGCGAAAAAGATCAGTTAAAAAAAGAAATTGACGAGTTAAACGACTTGCTCGGCTCCGATCAAAAAATCAAAGCGGTCATTTGCGCGCAATTGAAAGAAATAGCAAAAAAATACGGCGCTCCGCGCCGCACCGAAATAATTTACGAGCATCAAACGCAAATAGTAGAAGAAGACGAGTTGGTCGACGATTACGGAGTTAAAATTTTTTTGACCGAAAAAAATTACTTTAAAAAAATACCGCTTACATCCATGCGGGCCGCGGGCGAACAATATGTCAAAGAAGACGACCGTGTCGTGCAGGAGCTCGAAACCGGCAACCGTTCGGACATTTTGTTTTTTTCGGACAAATGCGCAGTGTACAAAGCGAAGGTTTACGACCTGCCCGAATGCAAGCCCTCGGGTTTGGGCGAATACCTCACCAACCTGCTTCAAATGGAGGAAAACGAAAAAATATTGTACATAGTTTGCACGCTGGACTATAAGGGTTTTTTGATAGCCGGCTTTGAAAACGGCAAGGTCGCAAAAATTGAATTCGAAAGCTACTCCACAAAAATGAACCGAAAAAAACTAATAAACGCCTATTCGGACAAATCGAAACCTGTAATGCTGCGGCATGTTATCGAAGACGCAGACTTTTACGTCCAGCGGGCAAGCGACAAAGCTTTGGTTTTTAACACGTCGCTTATTGCCGCAAGCTCAACCAAAAACGCGCAAGGCGTGCAGGTTATGCGTTTAAAACAGCGCACGGCCGTTACCATAATGTCGCCCGCGTCCGAAACCCCGATGATTGCCGGCGACGACGACTCTGAATTTTACCGCGCCGCCGTTATCCCGGCAGCCGGTCATTTTATAAAAAGCAAGCAAATAAGCATATGCTGATAAATCCGATTTTACGCAAGAATAATTCCGGCATTATAGAATTATACGATGCGTAAAAACGTTTACTTTGATTTATCAAGCGTATGCAAAAACTGTAAAGGAGCGTTTTTATGCCTAAGTACACGATCACGGCCGAAAGCACGAAAAATATGCCGTGGGAAAGCCGCCCGGAAAAAACGCACGGCGTTTTGTGGCGCTATTCCGGTAACCCCATCATTAAACGCAACCCCACGGAGCATTGCGTGCGGGTTTTTAACAGCGCGCTGGTTCCTTACGGCGACGGTTTCATGGGCGTGTTCCGCGCAGACCATCCGAGCGGCGGGATGCGCATCCATTTGGCACGAAGCAAAAACGGAATCGACTGGGACATCGAAGACGAAGTAATAAAGTGGACCGACGAAAACGGTAAACCTTTTCAGCCGCAGTACGGCTACGACCCGAGGCTCGTCAAAATGGGCGATACCTATTTTATTATGTGGTGCACGAGTTTCGATTGGCAGCCCACGATAGGCATGGGCTACACGAAAGATTTCAAGACGTTCACACGAAAAGAAAACGCTTTTCTTCCATTCAACCGAAACGGCGTTTTATTTCCGCGCAAAATAAACGGCAATTACATGCTGCTGTCCCGCCCCAGCGACAACGGCCATACTCCGTTCGGCGATATTTTTATTTCCGAAAGCCCGGACCTCACCTATTGGGGCAAGCACCGCAAAGTAATGAAAACTAACAGCCAATCGTCCTGGCAGTCGTTAAAAATTGGCGCGGGCCCCATTCCAATCGAAACAAGCGAAGGGTGGCTGATGATTTACCACGGCGTCAACCTCACTTGCAACGGCTATGTCTACAGTATGGGCGCGGCGCTGCTCGATATCGAAAACCCATCTAAGGTGCTGTACCGCACGAGGCCTTACCTGCTTACGCCCGAAGTCGATTACGAAACCATCGGCTATGTGCAAAATGTTGCGTTCCCGTGCGCGGCTCTGCTTGACGCGGACGACGGACGCATCGCAATTTATTACGGCGCGGCGGACACATATGTGGGCATCGCGTTCGGTTATATTGACGAAATAATTGACTTTACAAAGAGCAACAGCCAGCTTGTTGCGGGCGACGCGGACATCGGGCGCGACTGATGAGCGGCGGCATTCATGTTTTGGCTCTCGACATCGGCGGTTCGAAAATCGCGGCGGGTATTGTCGGCCGCAACGGCGAAATAAATAACTACGTCAAGTGGCAGCTCCCCGCGAAATACGACAGCGGCTTCATTGTCGATTCGATTATAGAAAATACAAATTTAATGCGCGGCAACAGTTCAATAGCCGCTGCCGGCGCATCCATCCCCGCCGTAACCGACGCCAAAAACGGCATATGGGTTTACGCGCCTTTTTCCGGCGTGTCAGATTTTCCAATCGCCGCGATACTTTCGCAAAAATTCGGCTTTCCCGTTTATATCGAAAACGACGTTAACGCCTGCGCAATGGGCGAAATGGTTTTCGGCATGTGCAAAGACACAACCGATTTTTTATGGGTGACAATCAGCAACGGAATCGGCGGCGGGCTTGTATTAAACGGAAAGGTATACGGCGGGCAAGGCGGATGCGCGGGCGAGATAGGCCATGTGACCGTGGAAGAAAACGGCGGCTTGATATGCGGATGCAAAAAACCCGGCTGCCTTGAAGCGGAGGCCGCCGGGTTTGCCATTGCAAAAAAATTTAACGCGAAGCAC
>WRDG01000165.1 GCA_009783525.1 Defluviitaleaceae bacterium
ACGCTCAAGGGAAACTCCGCGAAAGTTTTTAAAGATTCTTCGCCTACGGCTCAGAATGACAGAAGAACAACTCGCCGTTATCACCCTGAGCGAAGCGAATTGTCACCCTGAGCGAAGCGAAGGGTCTTATAGATTCTTCGCCTGCGGCTCAGAATGACAGATATAAAACTCGCCGTTGTCACCCTGAGCGAAGTGAATTGTCACCCTGAGCGAAGCGAAGGGTCTTATAGATTCTTCGCCTTCGGCTCAGAATGACAATTGCGCACCCGACAACCCCAAGCAAGCGGCTTTGCCGCGTTCCGCCCCTACGAACATTTTTATATTAACGAACACGAAGCAATATCATGGAGGTTCTCGATGCTTTACGAATATCAAATTTCGACCCGCCGCGCAAACGCAGGTTTTAAATAAAAATATGTTGATTTATACATTGGTCCGATCTAAAAGAAAAACCGTTACGCTTTCCGTTTCAAAAAATATCGAAGTAATAATCAAAGCGCCGCTTACGATGTCGAAGCGCGACATCGACGCCATTGTCACAAAACACGCAGCTTGGATTGAAAAGCAAACGACTGTAATGCGTCAGCGCAACGAAAACAGAAAAATATTGAACGAAGACCAAACCAAAGAAATGATAAAAAATGCGAAGCTGTTGCTGCCGATCAAGGTCGAAAAATTTTCGGCCATCATGGGCGTAAAACCTGCCGGGGTAAAAATAACATCGGCGAAAACCCGCTGGGGAAGCTGCAGCGCGAACAACATTTTGTGCTTCACATACAGGCTCATGCTTCTGCCCGACGAGTTGATCGATTATGTTGTGGTCCACGAGCTTGCGCACATAAAAGAAAAAAACCACAGCGCGGCGTTCTACGCGGTGGTTGAAAAATTTATGCCGGATTATAAAATCAAGCGGAAAATGTTAAAGGCTTCACCGCCCGCGTAGCGATGTAATTAGGCATGTACAGCCCGACCCCCTCGCCGTCCGCGTCTTCGTACAGATGCGTCAGAACAAGCCCGGCCTTCAACTGTCCGCCGACCTGCTCCTCGAACGTATGGCTGAATTGAAAATCCCGTTCGCCTCTTTCAAGGCTGCGCTTTCGCAAATTTTCGTCCCTCAACGGATTGTACGGCAATTTGTTTACAATTAGCCGCGGATTTTCGTCTTCGACAAGGAAGCTTATCCCGTTGTCCATTCCCGCAAGAAGCACTCCGCCTTTTTTCAATATGCGGAAACATTCGCTCCAAATATGAAAAACATCCTCGACGTAACAATTTGAAACCGGATGGAAAATCAAATCAAACGACCGGTCTTCAAACGGCAGCCGCAATGTCATGTCGGCTTTGACTATATTTATTTTATATCCTTCCCGTTTTGAAACCATGTGTTCGCTTTCAAGCTGCCTTTCCGAATAATCAAGCACGGTGCAGTTTGCGCCAAGCGCCGCAAAAACCGGCATCTGCTGGCCGCCGCCGCTCGCAAGCCCAAGCAGCTTCGCGCCGTTAAATTTTCCGTCTTGCAAATACGGCGCGAACCACTCGGCGGGCACGGGCTTGGAAGGCGTAAGCAAGACGCTCCACCGGCCGGCTTTCGCTTCTAAAAAAATTTCGTGGGATATGGGCACGCCCCATTCCCATCCGCGCTCGACCCAGCCGTCTATCTCGCGGGCGTTTATGTCCGTGTAGGATTCGAAAATATTTTTGTCCATGATCGTCTCACCTTTGGTTGATGATTATTTTTGAATTTTTTTTACGAATCAAGAGGGTTGGGGGCGCCGCGCCTTACGATTTGCTCTAATGTGTTTTATCTGTCTTTTACGCAAAGTGCAATACGTTTAAAACCGGCGCGGGCAGGGTCATGTCCAAAGCCGTAATCGAAAATAAAATCGAAGAAGCCGTTGACTTGCTTGAAGGCGGCCATATGGCAAATGTATTCGGCAGGGTGGATCTGTATGAGCCAGAAGATTTGCTTAAGTGGGACGGCAGTTTAAAGATAGAAAAAATTTTAGGCGTAAGGACATTTTACGGACTGCAGCGCGACGATGTAAAGCAAGCGTCGGATTGGGCAGATAAAATGTTTGCGCTTGAAATGAAAGTGTCGGACATGGAGCCGTATAAAAGCATTTCGCTTTTTCATCATGTATTGCTAAAAAAAATTTAGGCCACATGCCGCCCGATGTCCGTAGGGGCGGCGTCATGCCGCCCGAATAAAGGAGATACACATGAATAATGAACTACAAACGAGAAAAAATATCAGACTTAAAGAATACGATTATTCAAGTGCCGGTTATTATTTTGTGACTGTATGCGTTAAAGACAGGAAAAAAATGTTAGGAAAAATCGTAGGAGCGGAACGCGGGCTAATGCCAAGCAAGCGGCTTTGCTGCGATCCCGCTTGCTTGGCGTCATGCCGCCCGTCAAACCAACCGTGCATAGAATTATCAAAATACGGTGAAATCGTACAATCATGGATTTCCGGAATATCCGAAAAATATACGCATGTTAAAATTGACTGTTATGTTGTGATGCCGAATCATTTACACATGATATTGGTTATACACGATGATTGCATGCAACATGACGCCGCCCCTACCGTCAATGATTGCATGCAACATGACGCCGCCCCTACCGTCAATGATTTCATGCGGCATGACGCTGCCCCTACCGCCGCAGCGGCAAATTATTCCGCCGGGCGTTTTTGCAAATCAAAAAAAGAAGCTATGTTGATGCACAGCAAAAATGAAATCAATTGCTTTGCCATTAATGGGCTTGAGAATAAATTTTTTGATAATGTTACCAAATCCAAGGCACATCATACTTATGGATATTTTCGTCTATTGTAATGACAATTAAATTTTCTACCAATGCAGTAGAAATTATTAATCGGTCGAATGGGTCTTTGTGGATGATAGGAAGCGTTAAAAGATTACACAGATATTTGTCATCTACTTGCAATACATTAAAGCCGGAGGTTTTTATATCGCTCAACAGTTTATCAAGCGGTAATATCAAATTTAATTTACCCAAGTTCATTTTTATGGCCATCTCCCAAAGAGAGGCAGAGCAAACGAAGATATCATTTTCTGGGTTTTCAATTAATTCCTTTATTCCTTCCGGTAATTCTGAAGAATTGATTGCCAGCCAAATAATAACATGGGTATCAATCAAATATTTCATTCCATGTATTCCCTCATTTCATCCAGAGGTTCGTTAAAATCTTCGGACATCCAAATTTTATCTTTCCAACTTCCAATAAATGCTGAACGCGAATGTTTTTTTGCTTGTTCCACGCCGGCAATCTCGTCTTTCATTGGTTCGAGGAAAGTAATTACAACTTCATATTGCCCACTCACAGGTATTGGTTGCTTAGGTTTAAAATGAACACCGTCAAATATCGCTTTTATTGCCTGCATAAAATCAACCTTTCAAAAAAATTTTCAAACGGGACGCTTCGTTGAAAAAAATTATTTTTCATAAAAATTCATTTGCAGTATAGCATAGAAATTCCTGCAAATAAGTTCCCCCTTTCCATAAAAAGTCCTTTTGGCAGCTATTCTAAGATGCTATTTTTTTGACCTTCATTGTTTGCATTAAATCCTTGTTAACAAAATATATTAGTAATGCTATTTATGTATTGTCTGGCTTTTTTATAGTTTTCCTTCCGCCGCGCATCAAGCCGATGTAAGCGTCGCCGTCTTCGTAAATATTTTTCATATCTCCGTCTATTTGCCGTTCTATTTCCCCGAACCATCCGTTGGCGAACCACTCTCCCCATTTTGCGCCGAACGATCCGTTTACGCGGTCGCCGTCTTCGTATTTTTTGCCGATGAACCTCATCGCGGGTATTGATTGCCTGTAGGTTTTAATAATTTCTGCCATAATGCGTCTCCTTAAATTTTTTTTATACTAACATGTCGTTACAGGAAATGTTTTTTATTTTTTTTGCCGTATGCTCAAAAAACCGCGGGAAGGAAAGCAGCCACATACATGCAGGACTTTATAAAAATGTCGATGACGCCAATGATTACGGGCGGCATGACGCCGCCCCTACCGCCGCAGCGGCAAATTATTCCGCCGGGCATTTTTGCCGCCTGTTCGCCTTCGAAACGGGCGTTACCGTTGCGGGTTATATTTTGAAGAGGCGTTTGGACCATGCCCTTGCAGAAATTTCTTCGGGAAAAAAAGCGGCCGGCGTTGTTTTGGAATACGGTTTTGAAACCTATGCGGGCTTTTATAAGGCGTTTGTAAAAATGTACGGCTGTTCGCCGAAAAAATATTTGCGCATTTGCAAATCGAAAAATCAGGAGGCGATATTTATGCACGGCATAAATGAAATCAAAAAAATTCTTGGCAATTGGAACATTTCAACGGACTTGGAAGTTGAAGACGTAACCGAAACCGAATGGCAGACGGGAAAAAAATCCGAATGGACAACATGGCGGGTCGGCGACGTCTATTATCTTAAAACAAACGAGCGGACAAAAATGATACGGAACATAAAAATTGCCAAGGCGCTTTCCGATCAAGGCCTCGCGTCGGAGTTTACGCCTGTTCAAACAAAACAAGGGCACGATTACGTTGACGGTTTGCAAATTTTTTTGCTGACGAAAAAAATCGGAGAGCCGCTTACCCTCCGACCGCAAACAGATGATGAAATTGGTTTTTCGGAAAACGACAAGCTCAGAAACAAACACGCATTTAAGCTCGGGCAGGCGATAGCGAAGCTTCACAGGGCGTTAAAGTCCGTACAGATTGACGTAAAACCGTGGGAAGGAAACCTGTACGAGCAGGGGAAAAACGCCATATCAATTGTAAAAAAGCTTGATTTGGAAATAGACGAGGTTTTTTTCAGCGACTACACAGAAAATTTCGGAAAGCTGTACGAAAAACTGCCCAAGCAGTTGATTCACGGCAACCTCTGTGTTGAAGCCGCCGTTTATCAAAACGGCGAGGTTGCGGCCTTCAAGGGTTTTGAAACGTACAACTTGACTTTTCCGAGGATTTACGACGTGACATGGTGCGCCGGCGAAATAAGCCCGCCGCAAATCGGCGAATATTTGAAAACGCTTACCGAAATGTTAAAAGGCTATGACAGCATAAGCCCGCTGACCGAAGAAGAAAAGCAATCCGTCTATTACGTTTTGTGCGCGACATATTTGAAGGGTTACGGTTATTTTACAAAAACGGCCGAAACCGCTGACTTGATGACGCGCTACGATAAGGCAATGGTTTACCTTGCAAAAAATAAGGGGAAATTTTTTGGCCTGATGTAAGTTGCAAAATATTAATCTATACAAAAAAAAAAATTTGCCGCTTGTCATTCTGAGCGAAGCGAAGAATCTTTATTAAGACCCTTCGCTTGCGCTCAGGGTGACAAAAATCTATTCAGGGTGACAAAAACCTACTACGCTTATACACAAAT
>WRDG01000166.1 GCA_009783525.1 Defluviitaleaceae bacterium
ATATTTTTGTCAGGTTTACGTTCGCGGACAGTTTTTACGGAGTACCCGTCGCGGTTATCGAAGGGCGTACATTTTTACCCGCGCGGTATTTTATCGAACAGTTTCATTTAGAACCGGCCGCCGGCTTTCCGGGATTAAACGGCAGGCGGTAATTTTTTAAGCGCAAGAACGGTATTTAAAATTACGCGAAGGATTGATTGCATGCATCCCAATATGCTGCTGTATGTCGAAAACGATTACGGCGCCCTAAGTAAAAAAGCCGCAAACCTTTTCGCAGACCGGATACGCGAAAAACCGGCCGGGGTTTACGGTTTTGCTACAGGCTCGACGCCCTTGGGCATGTACCGCGAGCTGATCAAAATACATAACGCTGATTTTTTGGATTTCAGCAAGGCAGTCACATTTAATTTGGATGAATATTTTCCGATTAAACGAGCCGACAACCAAAGCTATTACCATTTCATGAACGAAAATCTTTTTAACCATATTAACGTCACTCGGGGAAACGTCCACATCCCGGACGGCGAAGCGTCCGACGCCGAAAGCGAATGCCGCATGTACGAAATAAAAATCCAGCAGGCCGGCGGCATCGACTGCCAGATATTGGGCGTGGGAGCAAACGGCCATATAGGATTTAACGAACCCGGCGAATCGTTCGGGGCGGACACCAGAGTGATAAACCTTACCGAAATGAGCATCCAAAGCAACTCGCGTTTTTTTAACTCGCCTGCGGACGTGCCGCGCCAAGCGATAACGATGGGCGTCAGGACGATCATGATGAGCCGCAGCATACTGCTTATATGCAGCGGAAAAGCCAAAGCCGCCATATTCCGCGACGCGCTGTGCGGCCCGATCACCCCTCTTGTGCCCGCGTCCGTGCTGCAGCTGCACCCCGACGTCTGCATTGTGGCCGACAAAGAAGCGGCTTCGTTGCTTCCTTAATGCATAATGCAAAATTAACGGGGCCGAGCAAAAAATGACACAGCGCAAACAGTCGTTTATCACCAACGCAGCGATCCTTGCCGCCGCCATGATCGGCGTGCGTTTTCTCGGATTTTTATATCATGTGCCGCTGACGAACCTCATCGGCGATTTGGGCAACGCTTATTACGGAGTCGGCTTCCAAATATATTCATTCGTGCTTATCGTATCATCCGCCGGGCTGCCGGCCGCCATTTCAAAAATGGTTTCCGAGCGCGTCGCACACGACGAGTATTATAACGCGCACCAGGTTTTCCGCGCCGCCATGTATGTGGCCGTTGTCGCGGGAATAGCGGGCGCGTTATTTTTATTAATTTTCGCGGGGCCCACCGCCGACCTGCTGAGGCGACCCGAATCCGTGTACGCAATCCGCTCGCTTTCCCCGACCGTATTGATCGTCGCCGTTATGGCGGTGCTGCGCGGTTATTTCATGGGCATGCACAACGCCGTGCCCACCGCTCTTTCTCAAATAGTCGAACAAATTTTTAACGCTGTTTTTTCCGTTCTTTTAGCCTATGTCCTCTTTGACGCCTCGCGTCTCGAGCTCGCGGCCGCGGGCGGCACGGCCGGCACCGGCGTGGGCGCGCTCGCGGGTTTAATTGTTTTGATCTTCATTTATAAATTGGCGGCGCCGTCAATAAAGAAGCGCGTCAAAGCAGACATTGATACCGGCCGCCGCGAAAACCACAAGGATCTTCGTAAAATCGTGCTTGCCACCGCTTTTCCTGTGATTGTCGGCTCTGCGATATTCAGCATATCGAACTTGATCGACGCAGCGATGGTCACCAGCCGTCTCACTGCAAGCGGCGCGTTTACCGATTTTGAAATAACCGCTCTATACGGTCAGCTGAGCGGCAAATACACGCTTATGATCACGCTTCCCGTTTCAATTTCCGCGGCGATGTCGCACGCGGTGCTTCCCACCATACGCCATTCAATAGTGACGGGCGATTTGGATGGAATGCATAAAAAAACAGGCACCGCAATCCGCCTGTCCATGATTATTTCCATACCCGCCGCAGTCGGTCTCGGCGTGCTCAGCAATCCGATTCTTTCCATGCTGTTTCCAAACCACAGCGAAGGCGGCGCGCTGATCACTTGGGGTGCGGTCAGCGTTATATTTTTGGCTCTGATGCAAATTTTAACCGGCGTTTTGCAGGGCATCGACAAGCTCCGCATCCCCATGTACGGAGCGATGGCCGGCGTCGCAATAAAACTTCCGCTAAATTATTTTTTAATTGCGGTTCCCGGCATAAACGTGATAGGCGCGGTTATCAGCACGTGTTTTTGCTATTTGGTCGCCGCGATTGTAAATCTTTATTTTTTACACCGCTATACCGGTATCGCACCCGATTATAAAAACGCTTTTTTAAAACCTGCCGCCGCGGCGGTGGCAATGGGGCTTTCGGCTTACGCGTCGTATCATGTGCTTGCGGGTTTTTCGGGCAACATAATTTTTTGCACGATGACCGCCATCGGCATCGCGGTTCTCGTTTATTTTACGGTAATGTCCGCGCTTAACGGCTTCCTGCCGGAAGATTTTTATTCGTTTAAGCTGGGACGGAAACTGCTTCGCTGGGTTAAAATGTAAGCTTAACCGTATCCGTTAATTTTTTCAGCATTTTATTTTTTACCGCAAGCGGCACGGCACATTCGGGCGAAATTAATTTTATACCCGAACCGACAAGCCCGCGCACTTGATTTTCGACGTCGTATTCTGTTCCGTTAAGTAAAACATCAATGTTGTTTACGCAGCCGGTGAGTTTCATGTCGCCGGCCTTTTTTATCGCCTCGCCTACGTCGTTTACAGAATCGAAGTGAAAAACTTTAAACCCGGCTTCGCAGAACGCCTCCATGCGGTCGGTCGTGCTTCCGCAGCAGTGCAGAATAAAAGCGCCGTCAAAAAATTTTCCGTTAATTTTTTTATGGCGCGGCATTAATAAATCTTTATATGTTTGCGGAGAAACGAGGTCGCGCGTCGCGTGGTCCGCCAAAGTGACCGCGTCCGCTCCGGCTTCGAACTGCGCCTCCGCAAAAAGAACCGTTACCTTTAAGAACATGTCAAGGCAGTGACAGGCGGCTTCGGGATCCTCTATTGTGCTCACCAAAAAATTTTCCATGCCAGTAAGGTGAAGCGAAAGCGTCCACGGCCCCATTACCTTACCGATGATTAATTTTTCGCCCGCAAATATTTTTTTCAAAATTTTTATCGAATCGAGAATCGTTTTAACCGGTGGTCTGTCCAAAAAATTTTCCGGAATTTTTACCGTGTCCGGCGAGCCGAACACATGCCCCCTGATTGAAGGCATGGACGACCCGCTTCCCCAGTTTATATCCGCGCCGAACGCAGCCGCTTCCTGCACCACGCCGAAATACGGCATCACACTGCAAAAGCCGAGCCGCTCCGCGCAAAACGCCGCAAGCGCCGCCATTTTTTCTGCGCACAAATGCGTTTCGTTAAACGGAAAACCGAGTAAAAAACATGATTCCGCCGTGGCAACCGAAGTGGGCGCGATTGCCAGCGGCGGAATCTCATCTCCTTTTAAATATGAAAAAAATAATTGCTTCACGATTCGAAGCCTTGCAAAATTTTTATTACCTCGCTTACATTTTTAGCTGCCCGCATTTTCGCCATGCGCGTCTCTTCAATTTTCTGCAGTTTTTTTAAGCGCGACGCCACTTCCGCCAAATGCACGCGGGGAAACTTGACCGCGCCGTTTTCGTCGAGATGTATAATCTCGCCGGGGCATACATCCATACCCGCGACGCTCACAGGGACGTTTATCGCTTTAATTACGAATTCGCCATGTCCTGCCGTCGCTCCCGTGACAAGATACTGCAGGCCCATGCCGCGCACCTCGTCCACATCCCGCGTGGGCGCGTCCGAAATTACTCCAACTGTCCCGGCCTTTACCATCGCTGTCGACATGTTGCCGCCGCATACTGCGCATTTGCGTTTGTACGCTTCCGGGAAACCGTTTTTGATTACAAGCACCGTCGGGCGCGGCGATTCGTCAAGCGCCCGCAGCACGTCCAAAAAAGTTAAGCTGTTTGAGCCGGGTGAGGGCGCGCCGAAAATGCACGTGACGGCATGGCCGGCCACGCGGCCCATTTCCGGATAAAGGCAGCGCACCGAATCGTCCGTGTACCAATTTACGCTCCACGGATCGTACAGCCCGAGGCAAATGTCAGGCTTGTCGGGGTATGTCGCCACAACGTTTGTTACCGATGGCGTGTCGTACTTGATTATTTCTTTGATCAAATCAGATTCTTTCATAAGCTCTCCTAATGTGAACCTCTGTTTACCCAATTTAGACGGATTTTGGCCCGTCCGAATGTTTAAACGGCGGGCTGAAAACCGGACGAAATTAAATAAATATAGATTCGGTTATTTTTATTACCTCCGAAGCAAAAATAACGGCCGCAAAAATTTTAAACGGTTCCGTCCCACGAATCGACTCGTTCCCTTTTCATTTCGTCTTCGTCAAACCATCTCGACGTCACGCATTTGCTTTCGGTAAAAAAGTTTATCCCGTCCGTGCCAAGGCAATGAAGGTCGCCAAAAAACGATCGTTTGTGTCCGCAAAACGGAAAATATCCGACCGGCACCGGTATGCCTACGTTTACTCCGACCATCCCGCCGTGCGTACGTTTTGCGAACTCGCGCGCGTAATATCCGTTCTGCGTGAAAATAACGGATCCGTTTGCGTACGGGTTGTCGTTTATCAAACTAAGCCCCTCTTCGAAATTTTTTACGCGCTTGATACACAGCACGGGCCCGAATATTTCGTTTTGGCCCACGCTCATGCCGGGCGTGACGCGGTCGAAAACCGTCGGCCCTAAAAAGAAGCCGTTTTCGAATCCGCAAACATTTACGTTTCTGCCGTCCAATACTAATTCGGCGCCCTCGTCAACGCCTTTTTTTATCATGCCGCAAACGAAATCCCTGTGAGCTTCCGTCACGAGCGGGCCCATGTCAGTGTCTTTGTCGTAGGCCGCGCCTATTTTTAACGCGCCCGCTTTTTTTACGATTTCTTTTACAAGCTCGTCCGCTGCGTTTTGTGTCGCTACAACGACCGGCAGCGCCATGCAGCGCTCACCCGCACAGCCAAACGCCGCGTTTATTATTCCCGCCGCAGCGCGGCCAATGGGCGCGTCGTCCAAAACCAGCGCGTGGTTTTTCGCCTCGCACAGCGCCTGCACGCGCTTGCCCGCAGCCGCGGCCTTCGAATAAACCTTGAGCCCCGCATCCGTCGAACCCACAAACGTGACGCCGTTCACTTCGGGATGCGTTAACAATATTTCGGCTTCGATCCGCGAGCATGTCACGATGTTAATCACTCCGTCAGGCAGCCCCGCTTCACCGTAAAGCTTGGCGATCTCCATGCAGG
>WRDG01000167.1 GCA_009783525.1 Defluviitaleaceae bacterium
GATTTATGGCAGAGAACTTTTGACGACGTCGCGCGGCAATACGGAAGCGTCGCTACCGATTACGTTCATGTGGACGCCGCATGCATGTGGCTTGTTAAAAATCCGGAATGGTTTGACGTCATAGTTACGGACAATTTGTTCGGAGACATAATTACAGACCTCGCCGCTATGATACAAGGCGGGATGGGTGTAGCAGCGGGCGGAAACATTAACCCGCACGGCGTTTCGATGTTTGAGCCGATGGGCGGCTCAGCCCCGAAGTATAAAGGGAAAAACGTGATTAATCCGATCGCGGCAATAAATGCGGGCGCGATGATGCTTGAGCTGCTCGGTGAAGAAGCCGCCGCAAAAGACATTGACAACGCGCTGGTTGCCGCGTTAAACACCGGTAAAATTAAAGACATGGCCGCAGGCAGAATGGGTTTGTCTACAACCGAAACAGGCGACCTGATCGCCGGTTTAATTTAAACGGAGGTATTTATGGATTATATACAAGCGGCGCTTTCAATGGGAGCGGAAAACGCCGTTGCGTTCGTCCCGGACGATTTGGTTTTTGACAGGCGTGTAATATTGAAATGTGTTTTTGGCTGCGCCGATTTCGGTAAGATGCATACATGCCCATACCAAAAATCGCCGCTGAGTTTAGACGAATACGAAAAAATATTTAGGCGTTACAATCGCGGAATAATTATCGGCTGTTCAAACAAACATGACAGTCAACGAATATCATATGAAACAGAACGTTCATGCTTCCTTGACGGATTTTATTTCGCTTTTTCTCTAAGCGACTGCGGGCTTTGCACAGACTGCGCCAAAGCGACAAACGCGGATTGCCGCTTTCCGGTCAAGGCGCGGCCGGCGTTCCACAGTGTAGGCATAGATGTGTTTTCTACAGTACGAAAGCTCGGGCTTCCGTTAAGTGTGCTAAAAGACGAAAACGACGCGCAGCATTGGTATTCGGCGGTGTTTATTGAGTAAGGGAACTTCTGTGACCCTGCTGAGGAAAGATTAAAAATTGGACGAAAATAATTTTATTGAAGATCATTTAATTACAGACATGTAAACATTTTCAACATTGATTGCGAATTGTTCCGCCGATAATTTTTGTACGGCGGCATATCCGTTTGCGGCTACCGCATCGGATTTTTTTTTGTCGAGCAAAACACGGAGCGCCGCTTCGGCCGCATCGGAATCAGTTTGAAAAACATAACCCGTTTCGCCGTCGCGTACGATGCCGGTAAAGCTTTCGTCGTTTATCACGGCGACAGGCTTGCCGGAAGCCATTGCCTCGATATGCGTAAGGCCCTGTGTTTCGCTTGTTGAAGCAGTCATGAAAAGATCGCAAATTTTGTAAAATTTTCCTATTTCTTCCCATTTACGATAACCCGCAAAAATAACGGAACCGGATATACCTTTTTCACGCGCAGTTTCGCTTAACGGTTCCCTCATGGGCCCGTCGCCAACAATCAAAAGTTTCGCGTTCGGAATTTTTTTTAATACTTCAGGCATCATCGAAACAAGAGCGTACATATTTTTTTCTTTTGCCACTCGTCCGACGGTTAATATAATCCTGTCTTCGGCTCCGATCCCAAATTCGGCGCGAAGGCTGTCCAGTTCTTCGCTCAAAAAATTACGTCCGTAAAAATGCGAAACATCAACCCCGGTAGGGATAATGTTAATCGGCTTAGCCACGCCTACTTCAAACAAATATTGTTTTACTTTTTCGGTGGGAGTTATTACTGCCTTTGCTTTGTTGCAAAAATTACGGCTCAGCTTGTGCGCCGTTTCGACGGTAAAAAATTTCCCAAGAATAGGTCCCATACCCTTCCGCGCGTAATGGACATAATCCTTGTACATCGTGTGATATGTGTGAACCATTGGCGCGCGGCAAAAAAGCGACATTAACCAGCCGAAAAAACCGACGGGGTATTCAGTATGAGTATGGATAATGTCAGGCTTTATTTTTTTTATTTTAAAAATTATCGCCGGCGTATAAAAAAAAGCCAAACGGTGCGTCGGCAAAAACCAAAGCCTGATGCTCGGCAGCCGAAAAACAAACGGCGTTTTCTTTTTATCCGTCCGTTTTACATTCGGGTCTGTCGTGCAATAAATAAATACATCGTGACCTTTTTTAATCAATTCTTTTTCGAGCATGCGCACCGAAGTTACAACGCCGTTTATCTGCGGATAATAAGTGTCGGCAAATAAAGCAATTTTCATTTTTTATACACCCTCGCGCATTTTATTTATATGTTCGTTGATTTTAATATTATTGCGGCCGTCGTAAAAATTTTTATTGCTTGCCATCACGAGAAGCTCATCAAGCTTATCGTGTTTTTTTTGCAAAAAATATAAGTCGGCAAGCAATGTGTAACTTTTTGTCAGCTCCGACCCTGTCTTAATCGATTCGAGCAAAACTTTTTCCGCCGCAAAAAAATTTTCTTCCGCAATTAATGCAGAAGCCCAATCAACCATAAACCCGCAATAACGGTCGAAATTTTCTTCGTATTCCGAAACCAATTCCAAATTCGATACGCCGAACGCCCGTTTTATTTCAAGGTTCGTTTTTTTTTCGCGGAAATGAATCATCGGCTTGGACGAAAAAATGATTGCAATCTGTTGTTTTTCATATGAAAGCGACCCGATATGACTGCCGTTTGTTAAAATAGGCAGGTTTTTTAATTCCGGCACAATAAAGGCATCCGGATCGATCGGCTTTTTACGCGAAAGATTTGCATCGCGCTCGTCCGATAAAAATTTCGCAAGGTTCTGTTTATGCCTGCGGCTTGAAAAATTTAAGATAAGCAAAAACGCGACCGCGAGCCAAAAAATTGCAGCGGCTATAGGAAACCCCATTATCATCACACCGAACATGAATTAATTATTTAAATTAATAACCACATAAATATATCAACGCGCCTTTTTTTTGTATATCTCAAAATTAAAGGCGAGTGTATAATTTATACGCGAACGTATGATTTATACGCGAGCGTATAATTCATTTATCATGCTGCAGAAAGGATGGCGATATTGTCCGCATCGAAACTTGGCTTGAACGAACGACAGTGGCAGGCGATACGCCACCGCGACGGTCCGCTGCTGGTCCTTGCGGGACCCGGCAGCGGCAAGACCACCGTAATAACATGCCGCATTCATTATCTGATCGTCAAACATAAAGTCCTACCCCATAAAATTTTGGTCGTCACATTTTCAAAGGCTGCCGCCGTTCAAATGGAACGCCGCTTTTTATCGCTTGCCGAAACACCCGGAGTTACGTTCGGCACGTTTCACGCAATATTTTTTAAAATTTTGCGCGAACACAAGGGATATACGATAGATCAAGTCCTCCGTGACGACGAACGCAAAAGTATAATCAAACGCATGATAAACGAAATACAGTCAGACGAAATTACGCGCGACGATGAATTTATCGCTTCGGTTATAAATGAAATGTCTTTGGTAAAAAATGAGTTGTTCGAATTGAAACGCTATAACTCAAAGCATATGGGTTCGGATCAATTCAAAAAACTTTACGAAGATTTTGAAAATTTTAAAAATGACAATAATAAAATTGATTTTGACGATATGCTGCTGCTGTGCTATAAACTTTTTAAAGAAAACCCGTCATGCCTTGCAAAATGGCGGAACAAATTTGAATATTTAATGATAGACGAGTTCCAAGATATCAACAATGTCCAGTACGAATGCATAAAAATGCTGACCGAGCCGCACGAAAATTTATTTGTCGTTGGCGACGACGACCAAGCCATTTACAGATTCAGGGGATCGCGTCCCGAATTTTTGCAATCGTTTCAAAATGATTTTAAACGGGCCGGAAAAGTAATTTTAGATATTAATTACCGTTCCACGGACGAAATAATTAATTTGGGCAACAAGATAATATTAAACAACCGGGTGAGACTATCTAAAGTTATCAACGGGACAAATAAAAAAGGCGTGCCGCCCAAAATTATTACTCCCGCCGACCATTCCACAGAAGCCGCAGATATTTCCGCATTGATAATAAAAATGATAAACAGCGGGTTCGACCCGGACGAAATAGCCGTCATATACCGTTTAAACGTGCAGGGACGCGCGTTGGCGGAAGCTTTTATGCTGCGGAACATTCCTTACCGGCTTAAAGATGAAATGCCGATCATTTACGAACACTGGGTAGCAAAAGACATTGTCTCGTATTTAAAAGCGAGCAAAATCGGTTCGTCGGGTTTTAATACGGAAGCTGACAAAATTATCAACAAACCGCAAAGATTTATCGGCCAGGCATTTTTAACCGACGCAAGAGAAAAAAACGCCGACATTTTTAAAACTTACGCGCGGTCTCCTTATTTGCAAGTTCAACAAAAAACCCGAATAGAAGAGCTCGGGAACGACTTTAAATCAATAAGCAAATTGAAGCCACATCAAGCAATCAAGTACATACGGCAAATTGTCGGCTACGACGACTACATAAAGGATTTTTGCATATACAAAAACCTGTCGCCGTCAGGACTGTACGAAATTTCTGACGAATTGCAAGAATCGGCAAAGCCTTTTTTAACTGCGGAAGAATTTTTTTTACATGCAGAAGAAGCGACGGCCGCCGCCAAAAATAATAGTAAAGCGATGTATGGAAAAAAAGCCGTTTCGCTAACCACAATGCACAGCGCAAAAGGCCTCGAATATGAAGCGGTTTTTGTCGCCGGAGTCATTAAAGACATAATCCCTCATGAACGAAGCAAAACCGAAGCCGAAATCGAAGAAGAGCGCCGTTTGTTTTATGTAAGCGTGACAAGAGCCAAAAAAATTTTATACATATCGGTTCCCAAAAAGAAATATGAACGTCCTGTCGAACCGTCGAAGTTCATAACCGAGCTGAAAAAAAAGAAAGAGGTAATATAATGGGAGAAAAGTTCAGGAGGCATAAAAGGCTTTTCGCTTCTTTGGTGGCAATCGCCCTTGCGTTGGTCATGCTGTTCGGTTTAATATCACCTTTTATTTGGCGGTAATTTCCGCCATTTTTTTTACACAAAAAAGGGGGCGTAAAAAATGGACGACGAAGATCTTATAAAATTATTGGCAGAAACCGAAACAGTAGAAGATTCTGACGACAATGAAAGCGGCGAAAACGGCGGCGATTTAGAAAGCAGAAACATCGACGACGAAATTGCGCGTTTGCTCGAAATGGAAGAAGAGTCTGACAAAAAATATCAACATATAGCAGATGAAACAGATAAAAACACAGCCGCGGAGCCGGACGAAACTAACGACAACAGCGAAGCCGGCGATACTGCTGCGCTTGCCTCAGCAGAAAATAAAAAAACAGAAGCAAAAAACGGAACAAAGAAAAAGAGTGCGGCACTCGAAAAAC
>WRDG01000168.1 GCA_009783525.1 Defluviitaleaceae bacterium
CGAGCAGATCCACCATTTTGTCGAGGTCTTCTTCCGTCGTGAGTATGGTCGCGTTGAGGCGCAGGTTCACGTTTAGCCCGCCCGAAGACATCGAATGGTCAAACGAAGTGACCGAGTTGAACAGCGCGGTAAGGCCGTTTAATTCGCGGCCGAGGTCGCCGCCGAGCGTGCCGGACGGAGCCTCGCCGTGCCTGCGGCCGTCCGGCGTCGCCGCCATGCTGAATGCGTGCGTGCCCGATGCGTGCAGCGCGAAATACTGCGGCGCGAACGTCTCGCCGTAAATATTTTTATGCTTGAACAGTTCGTCCGCCACGACATCGTAAATAAATTTCGCAAGCCTGTCCGCGGCGGGGTTGTCGTTGCCGTACTTGGGGCAGCGGTTCAAAAGATACAGCCGGACGTCCTCGCGCCCCTCGAAATTTTCGCGGCAGGCGCAGGCGAGCTCCTCCATCGTTATAAATTTATCTTTAAACACGCACTGCTCGATTGCCGCGAGCGAATCCGCCGCGGTCACAAGCGACGTAAAATTCGGAAAAACCTGGTTGTAAACGGCGCCGCCCTCCATAAGCGACCTGCCGCGCGCGATGCAGTCACGCACGACGGTCGCGCAAAGCGTTGTCACGATGGGCGGCGGGCTTTCCATGCGCTTGTTGCTCCGCGCAACCACGGCGCGCAGCAAAGCGCGCAGATATTTTTCGTATGTGTCCAAAAAATTTTCGAACGTATTAAATTCGAGCGAAGCGTCTTCCGGCAAAGTATAGTCGGGCCACGCGGAAAAATCGTTGGTTTCATCCACCATGTGTTTGCCGCCGTTTATCAGCAGCTCGATCGGCTTCGCGAGGTTGTGGTAGCCGTGCCCGCACAGCGTGTGCGAACAGCCGGCCGGCGAGATTTCTATGCACTGGCACGACACGTAGTCGAGCGCGTGCTCGTGCGTGCAGCCCGCCTTCTCGAGCGCCGCGACAGAAACCCTGTCATTAAAAAAGCCCGGGTGGCTCGTGCCCTCCCTGAGGCACACGAAACACTCGCGCAATAAGTCGCGCGGAAGGCCGTCCGTGTAACGGAACCAAATCTGCGGCCCACGCTGCCGCAGCGCGCGCACGCCGCCCAAAATAAAATATGTGATGTCGTTCCAAAACGGCGCGCCGTTCGGCCGGCTGCCCGCAAGGATAAGCGAATCGCCCTGACCGCTCATAAATTCCGAACGCAGCATCATGCATTGGATCCATTCCGCGGCGTCGTCTTTGGTGATGCGCCCCGCCGCAAGATCCGCCTCGTAAAATTCGCCGAGCACATAATCCATGCGCCCCAGGCTTATGCCGTTCGACTCGACTATGCCCACGCACGAATGGAACAGGCTTATCGACTGCATCGCCTCGTAAAGCGTCTGCGCGGGTTCGAACGGCACGCGGGCAAGCGCGTCGCGCATCCTCGTCAGCTCAAACCTTCGCGCCTCGTCGGTTGTTTCGGCAATTAGCCGCTCCGCTTCGAGGCGGAAGCGCTCCGCGTATTCAAGCACCGCCGCGAGCGTCGTTTTCGCGGAGGTATAAAAACTCAGATTGTTTCCGTCCTTCTCCTTTGCGGAAATTTCCGCAAGCAGACCTTTGACGCCTTTTTTAATAAGCGCCGCGTAGTCCGGCGCGAAGTGGATGTACGTCCCTCCGCACCACGGCAGCGACCACATGGCGCGGTGGTATTCGTCGCACTCTTTTTGATTGCGGACCGTCAGCCCGAACGTCGCGAACAGATCCTGCGGCTCGATTGCGACGGGCACGTTGCGCAAAACATACTGCGCGACCAAACCGCCGCGGATTAAACTGTCCTGCTCGCCTTCGGTTTCGCGGATCGCCTCCGCTTTAAATTTGAAAGCGTATTTAAAATAATTTTCCGGGAACCTTCCGCATTTGTTTTCCAAAAACATTTTGCGGAACTCCTGCGTGCGCGGATATACATACGGGTTTTGCGGCATGAACCAATCACCTTTTTTTTTTGCAAATTATAACACTTAACGGTAAATTAATTTGTAATTTAAAATAGATGCATGATGGCATGTTAGCAAGCTAACATGCAATCAAGTATGAAAGCATGATGGCATGTTAGCAAGCTAACATGCAAGCAAGCATGAAAGTATGATGGCATGTTAGCAAGCTAACATGCAATCAAGTATGAAAGCATGATGGTTTATTAACATGCGAGCATGTTAATAAACCATCATGCTAACTTGTGAGAAATTTTTTTCCGTGATTTAATGATGGCGTTGTAGCTTTGACTTGTGAGGTGAAATTTGAACGGCAATCATGAAACGGCCGTTAACGGCAAAAAGAAAATCGCCGTGCGCATTTTAATCGCCGCAGCCGCGGCTCTTGTTCTTGCGCTTTTGATTATCGCCCTGCTTAACACCGGCTTGTTTAAAAAAAGAATGACCGCAAACGATTGGATTCAATCCGGCTTAATTTATTTGGCCGCTTCGGATTACGCGCCGGCTCTTGCCGCATTCCAAAGCGCGGCCGAAATCGAGCCGTATAATTATTACGCGCATGTGGGCGCGGGGCGCGCGCACCTGGGCTTGAACGATTATACGCAAAGCGGCGAGGCGCTGGCCGCGGCGGTTGATATCGACCCGTCGCGCCCCGAAGCCTATCTCTACATGGGTGATCTCGCCAAGCGCCGCGGCAGCGCGTCGCAGGCGGTTCAATACTGGCGCAGGTCCGCGGAGGCGGACGACACATATGTTTACGCGTACCACCGTTTGTCCGAGCACTACATCGACAACAGACAGTTTTGGGAAGCCGTTGACGTTCTGCGCAAGCCTTTCGACCTTGGCGTCAACATATCAGACACGTCCGTCTTTATGCTGCGCGCATACCATGAGCTCGGCATAGCGGCGCTTAACGACGGGAACAGCCTCGAAGCGCAGTCGCTTATGGACGCCGCGCTGCGTTACGGCCGCGCAAACGAAATGACTATAAAAATTTTGCTGATAGCTTCCAACCGTTTGCACGACTACGAAAAAATAAATTTTTACCAATATTCTGACGACGACGAGATCAAGCCCGCAGTCGACAGCCTTCGCCCGCCGGCGCCGGCAATTTTTCCGCAGCCCGGCTCGTATGATACGCTCACGAGATTTATTTTAAACGGCCGGCCCGAAACCGAAACGCGCTTTACCGCAAACGGCGACGCGCCCGGCCGGGAGTCCGTCCTGTACATGGACGAGCCCGTAACGCTGCCTTACGGCGAGACGACAATCAAGGCCGTCTCCATAAACGAGTGCGGCCTGTTCAGCGTCCCGCTCGAAGCGGAGTACACGGTGCTGCTGCGCGACGATTCCGAAATAATTTTCGTCGATTACGTGTTCGGGCAGCTCATACGCAAAAGCATCGGCAAAAACGCGTCGGACAAAGTTTATTTTTCGGACATCAAGGACATCGAGCTCATCCACATAGCGGGAAACCACATCGGCGAAAAAAACCGCAATCTGACTGTAAACCACGAAATGTTTGCGGGCTCGCCCTCGGGCCCGTATTATTCGGAGCGCGGCGGAATTTTGCAGACGTCGGATCTCGCGCTTTTTCCCAACCTGCACACATTGGTTATGGAGCTGCAGTCGATCAGGTCGCTCGACGGTTTGAGCGGCTGTCATATGTTAAAATACCTGCGCATGTGGGGAAACGAGTTGGAAGACATTTCGGGACTCGGCGAATTGAACGAGTTGCTCGAGCTTGATTTCTACCAAAACCAAATATTTGATCTCACGGGCCTTTCGAGGCTGCGAAACTGTTCCAAAATGGATTTGGGAGGCAACCTGATAGTCGATGTCTCCCCGCTCGCCGGCCTCGCCGGTTTGACGCATGTTTGGCTCGACGGAAACTACGGGCTCGAAGACGTTTCGCCGCTGGCCGGCATGCATTGGCTGCAGCAGATAAACGTCCAGAGCACGTCGGTTACGGACGTTTCGATGTTTTCTCCGGGCACGGACGTGATGGTCAGCGAATACGAATAAAAAAAACGCCGGTCGGCCGTTAAGCGAATTATTTTCCGCGTAACCGAACCTGCCGGCGCATTAAAAATATGAAAGGCGGTAATTTAAATGTCGGTGCAATTAATCAACGAGCAGCAGTTCGACGAAATAATTCCGAACAGCGCCGTTCCCGTTATCGTAGATTTTTACGCGGACTGGTGCCAGCCGTGCAAGCGCATCGCGCCCGTTTTAGAAGAAATTTCAAACGAAGCGGAAGGCAGGGTCGTTGTCTGCAAAGTGAACGTGGACGACAACCAGAAACTTGCGGCGCGTTTTTCGGTGATGAGCATCCCCATCGTCATCTCGTTTAAAAACGGCTCGGTCTACAAGCGCGTAGTGGGCGTCGTTCCAAAAGACGAGCTGCTCGCCCTCATCGAATAATTTTTTTATAGGCTTCAAAATACCGAACGCCGAGCTGCTGCAGCGCCGCGCGCGAAAAATGTATAGTGTCGCCGCCGCCGTACTGCTGGTTGTTTGACGCGAGCCCGTCCGTTTCGACAAACTTCGCGAACGGGTCCGCCTTGCACACGTTGCGCATGGCGCGTTCGACCAGCGGGAACGTCGTGCCCTCCACCGCCTTCCACTCCTGCACGAAGTCCGCGCAGATAAACGGAAGCGACGGCGTGAAGCAGGCCTCCCGCACGTCCCCGACGAGCGTTTCCAAATGCTTTGCGTGCGTTTCGTACGACGCCTTCAAACCCGCGTCCGTCTCGCCCTGATGCCATAAGAAAACCACCGGGCGGTTCTCTATGTTTAACGCGAGGGCTTCCTTTATCATGCGCATCAGGTTCGCGTGCAGGTCGTCGCCCGGACGCCACCTGCCGTCCAAAAAACCCGTGCCGCCAACGGCCCCGCGCAATATTAAAATTTTGCGCCCCTCCGCGAGCAAACCGTCCGCGATATATTTTTCCGCAAACGACAGCGAAAGGTCGCCCGCCGTCATTCCGTCCCACGGCCGCTCTTTTGCGACCTCTATTCCGCCGCCCGGCAGCATGTATAAAACTTTTTCGGTGGGCTCGTAAGGCCGCTCCACATCCCCGAAGCCCGTGCCGTCGCTGTTCGACTGCCCGCCCTGCACGAACAGGTCGAACGCCTGCGCCGCAATATCATTTTCCATAACTCAACCCTTCGCGCCGCGCATAAAGAGAGCATAAAAGCACGCGCGCCTTTCTTTTAGTTTTGATTGTCATATTTTCCTCCGTAATATTTTATTTGACGGCTGTAACTTAAAATCATCAAGCCTTGCATTTACTATGTAGTCCGCTGTATCGAAAGCCAATTTATAGCTGGCACAAGCTATTGGTTTTGCAATTGGGACTAACTCA
>WRDG01000169.1 GCA_009783525.1 Defluviitaleaceae bacterium
GCCGAAAAGCAAAAAATCCCCGTGACCGATGCCTTGCGTTTGTTCATGACAACTAAAACTTACGAGCTTCTGACAAACCCGAAATCATATCTTTATCTTGAAGCGGCGCCTTATGTTGAAGATATGTTAATCGCGGAATTATCCGGCGATTGGGAAAGTTGGATGGAGGCAAAAAAATGGAAATGCGGAAATTTAATGATGTCGTATATTTTCAAGCAGGCATTGCGCGAAAATATATGCGGCGGCACAATTTAACACCTTTGCAGTTTGTCGAAATAGATAAGCAGTATCATATCCTGCATTTTCTTGAAATCGGATACGAGCCATTCCACCTCACCGGAGACGAGGGCGTTCTTGACGAGCTTGACGAAATTGTAGCCGAACAGCAAGCTTCATCGTCCTGCAGAGTGCGTGTGTAGCGCGTGTCGGAGTTCTTTGCCGCCGACATACAGCTTTTCATTTCATCTTTGAAAAGTGCATACTCTTATTTTATTAATAGGTTGATTTGAGGTACGAGTATTATGTTCGTTTCGTATCGAAATGCTTAAACATGCTTCGGATAATGTTGTCGCCGGATTTGTTGATTAATTTTTATAATCGGTTACGGAGGGCATTTTCGTATGAAAAATTGCATGCGAAATAAAATGTCACGTGCTGCAAGGTTGTGTACTGCGGGTTGTACCGTAGGTTTAATAGTTTTTAAACAGAGAGAAGGGTTAATCGGGTAAACGTAAAAATTCCCGGATGGGATATTTTTGAAAACAAAAGAGCTTCCTGCGGTTTTTAAGGGAGCTCTTTTTTAGTATACGGGTGACAGCGAGGGATGATATTTTTGTAAAGCGACCGGACTTAACATTTTTAACGTGATTGACATTGATTTCCGAATTTAATAAAATTACCGTAAATGTTAAATATATTTAAAGGAGGAGTCAAAGTGTGTGCAAATGACTAATATGAGTATGACGCGGATTGTGAAGTGAACGAGGATGATTACAGAAAGTTCGATGAAAATGATATTTTGACCATTCCCGAGGGATGCCGGGCATGTGGAAGGGATTATCCAAATTGTACGTTTTCCTGTCCAATGTTTGATTGAGAATGATTGAGTATGTTCAATTATAAAAAAGGAGTGTTTGCGATGAAGAAACTGTTAATGATTGCGGCGGTTTTGGCTGCGTTTGGGTTGTTGCTTGCCGGTTGCGGCGGGGATAACGGCGGACAGGTTTCCGATAATGGAGGCGGCGGGGGGTCGAACCCGACGGCTGCGCCGACGAGTGTGCCGACGGAAGCTCCGGTAGATAATCTTATAGATGACCGTAATTATAGAAATGAAGAATTTTCAAAAATAAACTTTAATGTCGAAGTGACATGGATCGGCGAGCTTATATATGATGACACTATGTATTATTATCCTGATGTGGAGAACCCGCCGGGGTATATTGAATGCGCTTTTATAGATATTCCAATAGGAAGCGTTGATAAACATGAAGCAGAAATGTGGTTGGACGAATTAATGGATGGTTTGATGGTGGGGGTTGACAACCCGGAGGACACCGGTCGAATTCATTATAAAATTGGGGATAATTACGCAATCCGCGCAATTATATACTCTGATTTATCAAATAATAACATAAATGATGACACGCAGGTTGTATCTGATGTAATACTCGTTTTATTTGAAGAAGGCGTTGTACTCTTGTCGGCGCACTTCTCTTTAACGGACTACGAAAATATGTATAAAGATATTATAGAAACGACGTTCACATCTGTGCAAATAAATACGAACGCAATGCTGTCAGATAGTACTTCCGGGTACGATTCGGGAAAAGTTGCGGTCGAATGGGTTGAATTTCTTAGAGAGTACGAAGCTTGGGTGGACGCATACATTGTATTTATGGAAAAATACAAAGCGAATCCCACCGACTTATCGTTAATGATGGATTATTTGGATATGCTGCAAAAAATGATTGACTGGGCGGAAAAAGCCGACGAAATAAACAACGATTTAACAGGCAATGATTCAAAAGAATACCTCGAAACGTTAACGCGGATTATAGCGAAATTAACCGCGGCGTCTTTATGAGATAGTCGAAGCCTCGAGTTTGCAATAAAAAGCGCATATTTAATACACAGAGAGTCTATGCAAATAGACTCTTTTTTCGCGTAAAAAACACAGCATATAATGAAATAAAGTAATGATAGAGGAGAACTCACATGAAAAAGACAATCTAAAAAATCGGTGCGAAATTGAAAGATATTAATAATTTTTAAACCACCCGGTATTGGAAGTTAACATTTAGTAATTTTTATCGGGATTTTTTTCAACCAAACCTGTCAAAATAATTTTTTTGCGGCACTCAAGCAAAAAAAATTTCGAAAAAAACATCTTCAGAGTTTCTTCCTTCTGAGCATCGATTGTCCACACTGCTTTTCAAACCGCGCCTTGCGCCGCCGCTTTCCAACCGGCGGCCTTTTTGTTATTGTCGGTATACAAAAAAATATGGAAGGATTTGTTTTGCATAATGAAGCTGAAAAAAATCGAGATACACGAATTTGTAACGCCGCTTGCAAAAATGGAGGGCAAGTGGTGGGACATCCGCAAGGGTTACGGGCTTTCGCAGTCGAACAGCTACGGCGAGGGCGTCGGGCGGTTGTTTTGGGCGCTGAAGCTTACAGCGGACAACGGCTGCGAGGGGCTGATGGCCGGGCGCGTACCAACGGGCAGCTACGGCTCGGGGCTTGTGGGCAACGACTTGAACAAGGGGCAGGACTTTAACGACACAAAAATGTTCGACTGGCTGTGCAGCTCGTTCGGCGAGGCCTTCGACGCGGTGGCGGAGTATAACATTTTCGACACAGAGCAGATTTTGTGCGAGTTGTACGAAAGCGGCAAAAACGGCGGCATTTCGGAAGCGTTGTTGGATTTAAAAGGCAATTATGCGGGGCTGCCAATACATCAAATGGCGGGCGGCATGGGCCGCAAAAAAATTAAGGCCTACGCAAGCAGCTTTTGCGACATGGGCACGCCGGACGAATACGCCGACCATGCGCAGGACTGTTACGACATGGGCTACCGCGGCTATAAGATTCACCCGTACAGGTGCCTTAACCCCGCGACCATGAAGCCCGCCGGAAAAAATACCGCGTTCCCGGACTGGGACATAGAAATTTGCCGCGCAGTTAAAAATAAAATGGGCGACAAAATGAAGCTGATGCTTGACCCGGACGGCATTTATCCGACATTGGAGGACGCGATCCGCGTGGGGCGCGAGCTTGAAAAGCTCGGCTTCTATTGGTATGAAGCGCCGATAATAGAACGCGAGCAACCGGAGCGCTACGGCGAATTAAGAAAGGCCGTAAAGGTTCCGATGTGCGGGCCCGAAAACGCCTGGGGCGGATTTAAAACGCGGGTTTTATGGCACCAAAACGGCTGGACGGACATACTTCGGCCGGGCGGCGGCTTTACGGACATAATAAAAACCGCCACATATGCGCAGGCGGTTGACGCGCGCTGCGAAATCCACGGCGGCGGGTTTATTGCGGCGCAGTCCATCGCAATTTTTCCGGAGTCGGTCACGGAGTTTTACGAGCAGCTTTTGGTTCAGCCGGGACACTCGGAGTTTGGTATAGAAGAAGTGGCGGGTTCGGAGCCCGCGTTTGAAAACGGATTCTTTTTGGTGCCGCAAACGCCCGGCGCGGGATGGGGAGCGGACCTTTGGCCCTACGCCGCGTCAAACAGCCTGCGTCATTTTGAAAAAACGGCGGACTGACGCGGCGGTCAAATTTTTTTGCGGCGTAAGGCCGCGTTTAATGATTAACAAACGGCTCGCAAAAAAATTTGTTTTATTGCTTAAAAAAAATTTACGGTTTACATTAGCTAATATTATTCCGAAACAAAAATATCGCGTACCCTTCTTTCTATTTTAATGAAACGTTTTCTCCTCCGGCGAAAAACACAATAAAGCGTTTTTTTCCTCCGGCGAAAAACACAATAAAGCGTTTTTCTCCTCCGGCGAAAAACACAATGTAAGTGCCGGACTAATACCAATCCGCACGGAAATTAATTTTAAAATGCCCTCATAAACGCGGGCGTTTTTTTTGCGCAATTTTTTGAAATATTTTTACATTCCCGAGCAAAACGATTTTACGAAATTTTTACCGATTTCCGGCAACAGAATTTACATTGCAAATACATACTGACGGCGCATAAAAAAACGAAAAGGAGCTTCTGTTAATGAAGACGAAAAGCAAAACAATCAAAAAGTTGGCGCCGCTCGGCATCGCAATTTCGCTTGCGATAGGTTCTGTCGGCGCAACGGCGTTTGCCGCTCCGGCAGCAAACAGCATCCCCGTGGCCTACGAAATTACAAGCCCTTACGCAAACGTAGACTGGGCGACCACAGGCCAGTACAAGGCGGCGCATCACACGCACACAACATTTTCCGACGGCAGCAACACACGCAGGGACATGCTGCTTGACAAGTACGCAAAAGGTTTCGACATCGTGGCCATCACGGACCACGACAACACCACCGGCGCATGGAACGCTCCCGTGCTTGAGTACAGCTGGGACAACAACTGGAACAACATCGGCAGGCAATACGCCAGCGACTTTGACGTATGGGCGTTTGCAAACGGCATCGGCGCGGGCTGGGCTTCTTCCCCCGGCACATATGCGGGCGTGCGCGGGCAGTCAAACGGAATGATCGCAATGGGCTATTCGAACGAAATTTCCGCAAACGGCGGGTTCCGTAACGCCGACGGTTCAAGCGTTTACGGCGGGCACCACATCAATTCGTTTTTCGCCGATGTACCGGGCAACATCGGTACCGACGGCAACGGAAGAACAATGCAGCAAGTAATCGAAGCCGTAGCAAACGCGGGCGGAATCACCCATTTGAACCATCCCGGACGCTACACGCAGGCCATGAACAACGCCGACATTTCAAGGGATCCGGTTCATGTAGACAGATATGCTTCATTGTTTATGGACTATCCGTCATTGGTCGGCTTGGAAATAATCAACAAATGGGACGGCGAATCTGTTAACGACAGGATTTTATGGGACAGCATACTTACTCAGACCATGCCGCAGGGCAGGTTTGTATGGGGCTTTTCAAATGACGACTCCCACTCGCTTTCCGGCAACGGCCATGCGTGGAACACCATGCTTATGCCGGCTTTAACCGAAGGCGAAGTACGCATCTCCATGGAAACAGGCGCGTTTTACGGCGTAAGCCGCGTCGACCGCCATCACGGCATCAACCA
>WRDG01000170.1 GCA_009783525.1 Defluviitaleaceae bacterium
AGCGAAAACGGACGCGCCGAATCGAACGCGCCGTCTCCAACCGCTTCGCCTGCGCCGAGTCAGACGCCGAGCCCGACGCCCGAGCCCACCCCGACGCCCGAGCCCACCCCGACGCCCACGCCGTACCCGGTCGCGTCGCTTTCAAACCACAGCCCGCATCAGGGCGGGTTTATGGTTTTTACAATGACGAGCCCGCTTGAAGGCGCGGACTACGAGCTAAACGATTCGCATTTTACGGAGCCGGTCGTGCCGTTTTTAATTGAAGGCAGGCTTGCCGCGATAATTCCCGTCACAGCGGGGACGTCGGCGGGTACGCACAATTTGTACGTCGAAGAAATTTTTGACGGCGAACGCCGCGTGCTTTTCGAAATGACCTATGACGTGCAATCCGTAAATTTTACGCGGCAGGACTTGACTGCCACCGCGCAAATGACATCGCTGCTCACGCCCGAAAATTCTTTGCATGACAGGCTGCGGCGCGAGGCCGCCGTTTTTGAAACCGCGCCGCATTTGCTTTTTGACGGAGTGTTTGTCCAGCCCACAGAAGGCCGCATCTCCACAGACTTCGGACAGGAGCGCTACACCAACGGCGTGTTCAGCAACCGCCACGCCGCCTTCGACATCGCGGCGCCCACGGGCACGGAAATAAAGGCCGCCGCGGGAGGCCGAGTCACCCTCGCGGAAGAACTTTTCGTTTCGGGCAACGCGGTCATCATCGACCACGGCATGTGGCTCTTCACTTACTATTACCACTTGGACGAAATTTTCGTTGTCGCCGGCGAAACGGTGCAGACCGGCGACATAATAGGCACGGTCGGTTCGACGGGCTATTCGACGGGCCCGCACCTCCACTACGGCGCGGCAATAAAAAACCAATTCGTAAATCCGAATTGGCTGAAGGAAATAAATATCGCGGAGATTGTTGCGGGCGGCATATTTTTTTTACCTCTCATACACCCCGCAGACAAGCGCCGCGTTCCGTCCCGCTACCGAAAGCAAGTGGTCGTTCTTAAAAAAATCCGAAAGTTTTAACTTCAGCTCCGCCGGCAGCGGCTCGCGCCACGCAAGCAGCGCGGAGCTCTCGGCATCGTCGAGCTCAAGAACGTTTTCTTCGGGCTTGCGCGCAAAAAAATTTGCTGGGCATTTCGTTTGGCACGCCCAGCAGCCGATAAGCGCGTTAAACACCGAAAGCGGAATGTCCTCCGGTATCGGGTCGAGGTTGTAGACGTATTTATTAAGGCAAAGCCCCGCGTTAATCACGGGATAATTTGAAATCGCCCCCACGGGGCATTTTTTTTTGCAGTCGCCGCAGGCTTCGCACTCGTCCAAAAATTTTACGGGGTGCGTTTCGCCGCGACACGGCACGTTTGTGTAGTACGCGGCTAAAGCTGCGCCGCTGCCAAGCGCTTCGGCGTAAAAAATATTATTTTTTCCGTACCTGCCGAGCCCGCCCATAACCGCGAGCAGTTTTTGCGAAATCCCTTTTGTGTGCGCGGTTTTATATTCGCCCATTATTTTTTCGAGGGCTTCGCTTAAACGCCCGTGGCATCCGTCCTGGTCGATGTAGAGCGGCGGGACCGGAATCGCAGTCCGCTTGCCGCCGGCGTTAACCACAAGCAGACCGGGGTCGCTTCGGCATACGGCAACCAAAAACGAAAGCGGCTCGAAGGATATGTCCGGCGGCTGGCTGCCTTTAAAATGCGCCGCCGCGTTTTTTGCGAACGCAGGCGTTTCGTTTGCATCGTTCATACCTTCGTAGACAGCGGAAATTTTTTCAATCGCATCAAACGGCAAAAACGCGGCGCGGTACCCCGCCTGCCCGAGTTCGTAAATTATTTTTTTTGCGTCGTCCATTTTTAACTGCCCCCGGCTCAAATATTTTTAGGGAACTTCTATAAACACCGCTTCGTCCTTTTTCTATTCCTTCGTTGGTTCGTTCGAAGTAATAAAAATCGTTTCAACCGGGTTTATAGAGCTACCCTTTAATTGTCGTAAACGACAGAAAATAAAAACGCCGTACTCCAGTCGTCGCAAGCCCCGTTAAGGAATACTTCCGCAGTCCAATAAATTTCCGGGTACGGAATGGTTACGCCCTGCCCCAAAATAATATTGCGCGTTACATCGTACATTGCGTCGCTGTCGTAGCCCTCCGTTTTGTGCATAGCTTGCAGGTCGCCCGTAAATTTTGCAAATGCAAACTGCGAGCGGAATGTGAGGTATGGCGCGTCTGTATCGTTTGGAACCAAATCCCAATGCGAAAATCCTTCGGGCACAGGTGCGTCGGCTTTCATAAAACGCCCCCAAAAACCGTGCCACCGTTCTTGATTTACCCCTTTGCCGTAATGATGGCAAAACATTAAATCGTGGTCAAAACCCGACCTGTATTCCGTCATTGCGTCTAAAGCGCAAAAAAGATCTTTGCGCCACTCCATACTTTCGTGGTCGCCTGTTTCTTTGCCGATAAAGCGCGCGGAAGGAATTGTTTTGTACTCGAAGCTGTCCACCTGAAACCCCTGCTGCTGCTGCTTAGACCAGTCGGGCATAAAAAGTGTCCATTGGACGCTTGCGTCAAGATTTTTTATGTGTCCGCAAAAACCGTAATCCGATACAACATCGGTTCCGCTCGCTCCGGTTTTTTCGCCGCCGATTTTTTTGCGCGCTTCATGTTCCGACATACATGAAAAGTCGGACAACATACGCTTTACAGTGCAACCGATTTCTTCCGGCGCATCCCCGTCGAGCGCCTTGTCAAAAGCATCAAGCGCGGCAAACACAGGCGGATTTACCGCGCCCGACGGCTCAAGCTCTTTCAAATAGGCGCGAAGCCGCGCGTTTTGTTCCTTAAACCGCGCAAGCACGCCGTGCAAAAATATTTTTTCGTTTTCGGCAAGTTTATCCTCGGTCCATTCGGCATCGTTCATAAACCAATCGCACAATGCGTCAAATACTTTTGGGTTGCGTCCCCTTGCTTTTCCCGCCCATAAGGTAATTTTTTTATACCTATCCGCCGGAGATAAATCCTTCTGCTTTTCAACCTCGCTCCAATCAAAAAAATGGAACTCGTCAGCAATTTTCCAAGACATTTTAAAAACCACCTTGCTTTTTTATTTTTTTTTGATGGAAAGTTTGACAATGCGCGCCCTTTGTAAAAATTATTATACTATTACTCCGGCATTTAAATACAGCAAGAGGCGTACGCGATATTTTTTTGCCGAACAAGGAAGCTAAGCGTAAGCGTACTCAAGCAAACGCAAAAATGAAGAAACACCTTCGGAGTTTCCGTGTGAAGTGCGTCGCGAAAACAGCCGTACGAAATTGTGATGTTTAAATGCCGGAGTAATAAAAAAACGAGGAGAAGCAAATGAAAAAGCATAAAGATTTTGAAATATGGCTGTATGATAATGACGAGTTAGCCGCTGTTCACGGAGCGAAAGTCATTTCAAGAGAGCTGTTGCATGAATGGCCGTTGAGCGTGGTTGAAAAGATAACTTTTGACGGCAGTATAAGCCGGATTTATAAGGCTTTCAATAATTTGCCCGTAGAAACAAAATTTTACCGCAATGTGAAGACGCAGAATATCCCAAAAGCATTTTACAACCATTCAAATGATAACCGACATTGGCTGCTGCTTGAAGACGCGGGGAAGCATTATCCCGGCAATCTCAATCGTGAGCAAACTCTCAACCTCGCCTATCAAGCAAGAAAAATAATAAACGGGCTTGGTTCGATTGATTTTCACCTTTATGATTTATCGGAAAAACATTATCCGAGTTTCGTAAATGTCCTAATAGGATTGTTAAACAATCTCCGCCACAACCAAAAACTAAAAGCCGTCGATGAAGCAGCTATCGCCCGCATTGAAAAAGCGCTGCATCACCCGGAAGTGTTACGCGCAACACGCGGCAAATGCGCCTTGCTTCACGGCGATTTGAAATGCAACAACCTTCTTAAAAAACCCGATGGAGAAATGATTGTTATTGATTGGCAAAATGTATTGTACGGTCCTGAAGAAATTGATATTTACAACTTGATGGCAGACAAAAAAATGAATCCTGTTTCAATAGCCGGAATCGGTCCGGAAATATTAAGGTATGCGCTTGCGATAAAATGGCTTGCGGATTGTATTGACCGTTGGCTGCCGCATTGGGCGGAGTTTTATGACGGACGAATAGCAGAAACAGAAAAACACATTCAACAGCTTGTCGGGGAAAATGAATAAGTGTGAATAAAAAAATGAACAGAAAGGCGCGGACGCATTCTTGATAAATTATTTATGCGTTACGCGACTGGTAAAAAAAATGAACATTGAAGCATTTACGGGCAGAGCAAAAGCGTATGTAAATGCGCGTCCGGGGTATTCCGATGAAGCTGTGGAATATATTTGCAGCTTCGCGCCGGCGTGGGCGGTGTTCGCCGATATTGGCGCGGGAACAGGAAAATTTACGGATCTTATCGCCCGATACGGCTATGAAATATTCGCGGTTGAACCGAACGCGGATATGCGCGAGCAGCTTATCGTAACGCTTGCGCAATATCCAAAAGTAAAAATCGTTGACGGCACAGCCGAAGCCACTTCGCTTGCCGACCACAGCGTTGATGTAATTACCAACGCACAGGCGTTAAACAGATTTGATTTGGATAAATTTAAAATGGAGTGTTTGAGAATCGGCAAGCCCAATCCTCTTGTTATTTCCGTTTACAACGCCGACGAAAAAACGGGCATAAACTCTCCGCGATATAAAAAATCCACAGGAGCTTTTTATAAGACTCCCGATGTCCGGGAATTTTTAAACCCTTTATTTTTTACACGCGATAAATGGTTATTGTATCACTTGTCGATGTCGGGCGTCCCATTAAAAGGCGATGCGGGACATGACGCTTATACCGCCGAATTGAACGAAACATTCGACCGCGACAATGCAGACGGGATATTACAACTTAATCAAGTAACGGTTGTATACAGCGAAAGAATAGATTAGATGGAGATAATGGCGCCGATGAAATTGTCGTCCTGAGCGTAGCGAAGGATCTTTCATGTGTCATCCTGAGCGAAGCGAAGGATCTTAAAGATTCTTCGCCTGCGGCTCAGAATGACAAATGGACAATTTTTTCTTGTCATCATGAGTCCTTCA
>WRDG01000171.1 GCA_009783525.1 Defluviitaleaceae bacterium
GCGAACGGCCCGACCACGCCCGACTGCGACCCGTTAATAAAGGGGCGCGGCATTACCATGCTGCCCGACTTTTTATGCAACGGCGGCGGCGTGACTTGCAGCTATTTCGAACAAGTGCAGTGCAACATGAATTATTTTTGGGACAAAAAAGAAGTGCTGGATAAATTGGAATATAAAATGACCTCCGCGTTCCGCTCCGTGTTCGACCTTGCGAAGCAGAAGGACCTTTACATGAGGGACGCGGCCTATATTATCGCCATCAACCGTGTGGCGGACGCCGTAAGGAACAGAGGCTGGGCGTAAAAAAATACGAAACCGGAAATATATTGCAAAAGCCAACGGCAAAAATAAAGGCTATCGGAAGGGGGTGTAGTTTTAATTGAAAACCCGAAAAAGGAATAAAAAAAAGACGAATTCACGTTCCCGATGCTTCATGCAAAGCCGGCGGTTTAACGGCAACTCGGTTGCATGAAGGTAATCAAAACGAGAACCACTCGTTCACGAGCTGCCGAAAAAACATTATTTAACCGGCTTTGCGCCTTATTAAACAAACAGTCACATAATAAGGGTGAAGCGAATGAAAAAATTTTGCATGGAAAAGATTTTGCCCCGTGAATTGCTGCATGAAATTCAAAAATATGTTCAGGGCAAATCGGTATATATCCCGAAGCAAAAAGAGAACCGCAAAAAGTGGGGCGACATAACGCAAGGCAAAGCGATGACGTCCCGGCGCAACGATGAGATCCGATCGGCTTACCGCGGCGGCGCAAAAGTAAGCGAGCTGTGCGAATGTTATTGCTTGTCGGAATCGAGTATAAAAAAAATAATTTATGCTAAAAAATAAATACGCCGCGCAGGAAATTTCCTGCGCGGCGCTTTTTTTATCCCGAAGACAGCCTTAGGGCATGATTTGGCTTTACCCTGTTTGGTTTCGCATGATATGACATACAAATAAAAATATTTTCGGGAGGCTGTTACATGGAAACAGGTGTGTTGACACAAGCGCAGATACGCAAGGGCTCGGAGCTGTTAAGCAGGATAAGGACGGACGAAGGATATGTATTAAGCGATTGCGCGAGCGGTGAAACAAATTATTGCATTATGAAATTTTTTGACGACGGCGAAAATGCGGGAGTATTCTTAAGCCTTATATACTTCGGCAGCTTTAGGATTTTTATTGCGTTTGACAAAGACACGGGCAAATTTTCAAACGAGCTTGCAGAATTAGTCCGCGAATCAATAAGGATGTGTCCGGGTTGCAAGCCGAGGCTGTATTTTATCGCGGAGCATATTAAAACGATCGACGCACTGCATCATATTTTAAATTTCAACCACGCGGACCGGTATGCTTCGCATGAGTTCATAATGGGCAGGGAGAATTTTAAGGGGTTCGAAAACGGCAGGCAGCTTGAAATAAAAAAATTTGAAAGCGACAAAATAGCGGATTATGCGCGGCTGCTTGACGAGGCCATGACATTCGTTTCGCCTTCCGTAGATTTTCAAGGGGATTTGAATGGGTTTGCAAAAAGGGTAAACAATGTAAAGGAAAATGCTTTTTACACTTTTTATCAAAACGGAGAGTTAGTGGGGCTGTATTGGCTTGACAACGATTTTTATACAATCGACGTTATGGCTGTCGCGCCTGTACATCAAAGGCGCGGTTACGGCGGCGTGATACTGTCCCATGCGATTAACAACGTGTTGATCGACCAAAAGCAGTACGAGGCAAAATTGTACTGCGTCGACCGTAACGCAAAAGGCATAGCGTTTTATAAAAAATACGGCATGATTTTAAAAGGCCATTTATATGCGGTCGGCTTGGCCGAAGATTGAATTTGCCCGCCGCAAAAACGGTTAGGAGTAATATATGGACAAACTGCAAAGCATTCTTGAAAAAACAATGTCAAAGCATCTGCTTCCCGCAAACGGGCCGGGCTATTCTGTTTCTGTTACGTTGGATAGCAAAACAATTTTTAAGCATTATTCGGGTTACGCAAACCTTGACCACGACATTCCCATAAACCGAACGACCGTATTCGGCGCCGCTTCGCTGGCAAAGCAGTTTACCGCGTGTTGTATCGCAATACTTGTTTGCGAAGGCCGCATAGACTTGGACGAACCGATAAAAAAATATTTTCCGGAATATTCGGAAAAAATAACCGTGCGGCACATAATTTACCACACAGCGGGGATTCAACCAAAATATGAGCCGGGCGAGCGCGACATATATTACAACGACGGCTACGATTTGCTTGCGGGCGTAATCGAAACGGTGACGGGCATGAACGAGCATGACTATGCCAAGCAAAAAATATTCGATCCGTTAAAAATGGAGAACACACATTTTCATGTGAACGAAGACGTCGTAATAAAAAACGCCGCTACCGCTTACAAGCAAACCGGAAGCAAGTCGTATGCTTACAATGCAGATATTGACGGCTTCGAACTGTTTGACAACAGGCAGTATCCTGCCTGCGGCAGCGACGGCCTTTGGACAACGGCGGATGATTTAACCGTTTGGCACAACTGCTTTATGGACAGGAAGCTTCCGGGCGCGTCAAACGGGCTGTTTGAATTGCTGTTTTCGCCGTTTACGCTTAATAACGGCAGGCTCAATCAATTCGGCTTCGGATTTTTTTACGACAAAAACGACCGCGGCATAATTTGGCAGCACGGCGACTGCTCGGGCTGGCAGGGCGTGATGCGCGTGTATCTAAAAAAAAGGCTGTCCGTCATAGTCTTGTCAAACCTGCGGCAAGCGAAACCCGTCGACCTTGCGGTCGAATTGGAAAACGACGTTATCGGTGCGCTGTTTGATATGCCGAAGCAGATAAATTATTTGACTGAGTATTGGGATGCGAGAAATAAATGTGTTTAAAACCATTAAGCAAAAAGGCGCGGGCGTTTTTTATGTACAGTTTGCAAACGGCGCGAAAGAAAAAAATGAAAACGGACAAAATTTTTACCGAAGCGCAAAAAAATAAAGCCGTCGAACGATGGGGAAGCGGCTTTGACATAAAAATATTGCGTGACATTGAATTTTATTCGAAAAAATGGAAGCTGTCCGAGTTTCAATTTGCCGGGCATTATTCATTTAACGCCATTTTTTTTTGCGCTTCAAAACAGCGCTCAGGAACTCCGAAGGAGTTCCTTCCTTACGGTAGCTGCGTGCTAAAAATTGGCGGCAACGAACAGGATGCCGAGTTTTTTTCGGAATGCAACGTTTTGCGCGAGTACGGAGGCGGACGGTATGTAAAAGTATATGAAAGCGATATAGATATTAATAAGGGCAAAAAAGCGATGCTTCTAGAACGGGTCATGCCCGGGAATAGATTGCGCGAAGAACAGTCACTCGAAAAAAGATTGGAAATTTTTTCCGAATTGTTCAACGGGCTTCACATAGAACCGAAAAACCCGGGGAGTTTTTCAACCTACGAAAAGTGGGTTTGCGAAATGACGGATTTATACTGCAATGCGGGCGCGCGTTACGAAAAGTTGTGCGGACATATGAAAAAGGCAAGGGAGCTGTACTTTGATATTGCACAGGTTTATTCAAAAAAAGTATTGCTTCACGGCGACTTTCACGCGGACAACATTATTTCAAGCGGCGGCGGCTTTTATAAAATTATAGACCCGAAGGGGATTATTGGAGACCCCGTTTTTGACGTTTCACGTTACATAGCAAACGAAAGCCCGGACGCAAAAAATCGGTTCGCAAATGCAGCGGCAATTATTAAGCGATTGGAAAAGAGTTTGCAAATACCCGAAAAAATTTTGCGGCAATGCTTTTACATAGAAATGGCGATGGTCAACGGCTGGAGCGACGAAGACGGCGGTCCGGTAAAAATTGACAACCTAATTTACGCAGAAAAGTTAATGAACGAATAAATATGCAGGGGGCAAGCGGCAATGGTAGGAGCTTCAGCGGAATAAACATTTCGGTAAAGGTATAGTTGTGGCAGTGGAAGCTCATGTGCATTTTCGCAAGCTAAAAATATTTTTCCCATACCCGGCCGAACAATATGTCCGGGTCGCGCGGCATGTCCGACCCCGACGCTTCATTAATATATTTACAATATTCGTCACGCGACAAAAAAGTTTTGGTTTCAATCTTTAAGCCGACGTTCATTTAAAAAGCGGCAGTGGGATTGGGATGGTCAGATGTGTTTTCACGCGAGTAGTACGCATTTTTGCATGATACGAAAAAAATACTGCGGCTTATAAAAACATTATAGATTTTTTTCAAATGAAACCCTTCTCATTTTTTTCTGGAATACATATTCACGATCTCCCGATATTTTAATTGGTTCTGCGGCGAAAAACCAACCATCAAATTAGGGTTTTTAGTTTCAATTTTAGCCGCGTCCTCGCGCGTTAACGCCACCGATTTGGCTTTGCCGTAAACGGTGGCGAGCATCAGATGGGTGTCCGACCGCACCGTCGCGTAATAGAGATGCGTTTCGACCACTTTGAGGTAGAGCCACGCAATTTCGTCGTATTTGAGCAGCAGGCCGCAGGAGACGTATAAAAAATAATCTTCGCCCAAGTGCGGCAGCTTGATGTTGGTAATGTTTTTCGTTTCGGCAATGAGGCCGTCGAAGCAATGCTTGCCGTTTTCACGTAAAATTTTTAAAGCCGATTTTTGCAGCGGCCGGTAACGGATAAGCCAAATTATGATAAAAACTACGGCGGTGTAAAAAAAGACCATCATCGGCAAAAAAAGCAGCGCAAAAAATGCCGGCGAAGCTGTCGCGACAAGCGGAGCAAAAAAAATGTTTAAAACAATAAACAAGCCAATAAAAACCCTTATGCACGTCCTGCAGCGGCCTATTTTTTTTTGGGTTACCGCGTTCAAAATTTCGAAAACATTTTCCTTTTCGTGCTTATCCATTTTTTTTCACCAAATATTTCAATTTATTTTTCGCGCTTAAATAATTTATCATTGTCACTATAAACCCTATGAGCGCCAATGTTGAAACAACCGACAGAATTTCGCCTGCGGAGCCGCCCGCCGTGTCCGAAACATACCACGAAATAAACGACGCGGCAAAC
>WRDG01000172.1 GCA_009783525.1 Defluviitaleaceae bacterium
AACGCGCGCGCTTTTGTCCCGATGCATCTTTCAACGCAGTTTTAAGCGCCGCAGACTCTTCTTCAAGATCGATGGCGAGTAATAACTCTTTTATTGCTTCCGCACCCATGCCCACACGGAAGCTTGCTCCGTATTTGTCGATCGCCTCGCGGTATTCTTTTTCGGTCAAAAGGGTTTTTTGCTGCATACCCGTTTCGGCCGGATCCAAAATTATGTAAGAAGCGAAATAAAGCACCTTCTCCAACGCACGCGGTGACATTCCGAGTATTAATCCCATTCTGCTCGGTATGCCCCTAAAATACCAAATATGCGAAACCGGCGCCGCAAGCTCAATATGACCCATACGTTCGCGGCGGACCTTGCTTTTTGTCACTTCAACACCGCATCTGTCGCATACGACGCCTTTATATCGGATGCGTTTATATTTACCGCAATGGCATTCCCAGTCTCGGTTAGGACCGAATATTCGCTCGCAAAATAAACCGTCGCGTTCGGGTTTTAATGTGCGGTAATTGATTGTTTCGGGTTTTTTAACTTCGCCTTTTGACCATTCGCGTATTTTTTCGGGGGAAGCGAGCCCTATTTGAATGGAGTCGAATTCAATTGCGTGGTCCGTGTTTTGGGCGATTTGCCGCATGATGTAACCTCCGCTTTTAAAATAATTTTTTGATTAATATTCTTCGCTTTCGTCGTCTTCGGTATCTTCGTAGTCGTAAGCGTCAGATTCATCATCGTCGCTTTCGTTGCCTTCTGTGTCGTCGCTCATAAAAAGGGTGGATGAATCTTTATTGCTTGCAAGCTTTTCAAACGAACCCTCAAAAACAAAATCTTCTTCCGCTTTTTTTCTGCCTGCCTTTTTTCGTTTGGACTTGGCGGGCGCATCATTATTTTCAATTTCCGCATTGCTTTCTGGATCGTTTTTGCCGGCATCATTTGTGATGATATATGCGTCGGTTTCATCTTCAACGGAAACGCCGGTTTCGTCTTCTTCTTCGTCGTCGGTTTCGATTTCGGCTTCGTCATCGAGTTCTTCTTCGGCGTCGGCAATGTCGAATTTGAGAGTATTTTTACTTGGAATTTCAACTTCTCGCGTTTCGTAGCTGCTGACGTCTTTTCTGATAAACGAACGCTCGTCGTCCCTTTCGCGCCCTTCGATGTTAATGTCGGAGTTTTCGATATCGTCGATCGATTCCTTCAATTCAACTTCGGTCGAATCCGCTTTTAAAACACGGACATCCAACGACAATGCATGCAGTTCTTTGAGCAAAACCTTAAATGATTCCGGCACGCCCGGTTCGGGAATGTTTTCGCCTTTTACAATTGCTTCGTATGTTTTTACGCGGCCGACGATATCGTCGCTTTTTACGGTAAGTATTTCTTGCAGAGTATAAGAAGCGCCGTAGGCTTCAAGCGCCCAAACCTCCATTTCGCCGAATCGCTGGCCGCCGAATTGCGCCTTGCCTCCGAGAGGTTGCTGTGTGACAAGCGAATACGGCCCGGTCGATCTTGCATGTATTTTGTCGTCCACAAGATGGTGCAGTTTTAAGTAATGCATATACCCGACCGTAACGGGATTGTCGAAATATTCGCCGGTTCGGCCGTCGCGCAGCTTAATCTTGCCGTCCCTTTCGATTGGCACGCCTTTCCATTCCTGCCTGGTGTTTCTGTTTTCTTCCAATTTGTCGAAAATTGCCGATCCCAATGTATCCTGCCACTTGTCGGCAAATTGCTGCCAGGTAGAATAATTTGCATAATCGTTAGCGAGTTCCAATGTATCCATTATGTCCATTTCATTTGCGCCGTCGAAAACGGGCGTGGCAACTTTCCATCCTAAAACCTTTGCGGCGAGCCCAAGGTGGATTTCCAAAACCTGGCCGATGTTCATGCGTCCGGGCACACCGAGCGGATTAAGCACGATGTCAAGCGGACGTCCGTTCGGTAAAAACGGCATATCTTCGACCGGTAATACACGTGATATTACGCCTTTGTTACCGTGTCTGCCCGCCATTTTGTCGCCGACAGAAATTTTTCGTTTTTGCGCGATGTACACACGCACCGTCTGATTTATACCGGGCGCCATTTCATCGCCGTTTTCCCGCGTAAAAACCTTTACATCGACGATTATTCCGCTTTCGCCGTGAGGAACCTTTAACGATGTGTCGCGCACTTCGCGTGCTTTTTCACCGAATATGGCACGTAGCAGGCGTTCTTCGGGTGTAAGCTCGGTTTCCCCTTTTGGCGTTACTTTGCCTACTAAAATGTCGTTAGGCAAAACTTCCGCGCCTATACGGATAATTCCGTTTTCGTCAAGATCCTTAAGCGTTTCGTCGTTTGAGTTTGGTATGTCCCTTGTTATTTCTTCGGGGCCGAGCTTAGTGTCGCGGGCATCAGCTTCATATTCTTCTATATGCACCGAAGTGTACACGTCTTCCTGTACAAGAGTTTCGCTTAATAAAATTGCGTCTTCGTAGTTGTAACCTTCCCAAATCATAAAACCGACCAACGGATTTTTTCCCAACGCGAGTTCTCCCATATTGGTGGAAGGCCCGTCCGCGATAACTTCGTCTGTTTTTACCTTTTGACCTTTTATGACGACCGGCCTTTGGTTAATGCATGTGCCTTGATTGGAACGCATGAACTTAGCCAGCTTGTATCTGTCTTTTATTCCGTTTTCATTTCTGATAATTATTTCGTTAGCTGTAACACGTTCAACTTCGCCGCCGACTTTAGCCGTAACCACAACGCCGGAATCGCGCGCCGCCTTAAATTCCATACCGGTTCCTATAATGGGCGAATCGGTCGTTAAAAGAGGAACGGCTTGACGCTGCATGTTTGAGCCCATCAACGAACGGGTAACGTCATCGTTTTCTAAAAAAGGGATGAGCGCAGTGGCAACCGAAACGATCTGCTTTGGCGAAACGTCCATCAAATCGATGCGCTGAGGATCAACTTCCATGATATCTTCCCGGTAGCGGCTTGATACCTTCTTGTTTAAAAATTGCTTTTCGGGAGTAAGGGGTTCATTTGCCTGCGCAACCATAAAATTTTCTTCTTCATCCGCTGTAAAATAGACAAACTCGTCGGTAACGCGAGGCTCGGCGCCTGTTTTGTCAAGCTTGCGGTACGGCGCTTCAATAAACCCATATTCGTTGATGCGCGCATATGTAGCGAGCTGATTGATAAGACCGATGTTAGGCCCCTCAGGTGTTTCTATGGGACACATGCGGCCATAATGCGAACTGTGTACGTCACGGACTTCAAACCCCGCCCTGTCCCGCGAAAGACCGCCCGGGCCGAGAGCCGACAGTCGGCGTTTGTGCGAAAGCTCATCAAGAGGATTGGTTTGCCCCATAAACTGCGAAAGCTGCGAGCTACCGAAAAATTCTTTTAACGCGGCGGTAACGGGACGTATATTAATGAGAACCTGCGGGGTAACTATATCCATATCTTGAACGGTCATGCGTTCTTTTACGACGCGTTCCATACGGGTCAAACCTATGCGGAATTGATTTTGCAACAATTCACCTACGGCACGGATACGCCTGTTGCCTAAATGGTCGATATCGTCTTTTGTTCCGATCCCGTATTCCACTTGCATCGCATAGTTAATGGAAGCCATGATGTCTTCTTTGGTGATGTACTTTGGGATTAATTTGCCGATATTCAATTTGATGGCCCGTTCAAGTTCACGTTGATCCGAAGAGCCGCTGCTTTCCGCGCTTTCGATCAATTTTTCTAAAACCGGCAGGTAGACACGTTCTTTGATGTTTAATTGCGCTGCGCTCAAACCAAAAGGTTCGATAAAAGAATTTATACCTACCATCATATTGCTCAGTACTTTAATTACCCGGTTTTCATACTTGACATAAATGGCACTGAGACCTGAATCCTGCAATCTGTCTGCCAGCTCCGCGCCAATTATTTGGTTTTCTTCCGCGAGGATTTCACCCGAAGAAGGGTCAACGGCGTTTTCGGCAAGAATCATGCCCTTGACGCGGTTTTTAAAAGACAGCTTCTTATTAAATTTGTAGCGCCCAACCTTTGCCAAATCGTACCGTTTCGGATCAAAAAACATGCTGCGCAATAATGATTCGGAGCTTTCGACCGTTGGAGGTTCGCCCGGACGAATGCGTTTATACATTTCGATAAGGCCTTCTTCATATGTTTTGGATATGTCTTTTTCAATAGTGGCTATAATTTTCGGATCTTCGCCGAACAATCCTATTATGTCCGAATCGTTTCCCACGCCGAGTGAACGGATAAGAACAGTTACGGGAACTTTGCGGGTGCGGTCAACTCTCACGGAAACAACGTCGTTAGAATCAGTTTCGTATTCGAGCCATGCTCCGCGGTTTGGTATTATTTGCGATGAAACTAAAAATTTTCCTGCTTTGTCCCGGTCGACCGAATAATAAATACCCGGCGAACGCATAAGCTGGCTTACTATTACTCGTTCTGCTCCGTTAATAATGAATGTTCCGTTGTTGGTCATGAGCGGAAAGTCGCCCATAAAAATTTCCTGTTCTTTTATTTCGTCCACTTCTTTGTTGCGAAGGCGGCATTTGACATACAAAGGAGCGGCGTATGTCGCGTCGCGTTCTTTGCATTCCTCAATTGTGTACTTGGGTTCTTTGTTAAGACGAAAATCGACAAATTCGAGAATAAGGTTACCGCTATAATCGACAATGGGAGATATATCTGAAAAAACTTCACCTAAACCGTCTGAAAGGAACCATTCGTAACTGTTTTTTTGCACCTCGATTAAATTCGGCATCTCCAGCGCGTCTGTTATTTTTGAATAGGTTACCCGTGCGGGACCGCTGCCGGATGATAACTTGACTCTCTTTTCTTCCACCGTAACAACTCCTTAGGTTTTAGTTGATGATTTTATCGGAGTGTTTCCTTTTATTGGAATTGTAAATTCCGATTAAGGAAACAACTTCCGATTATCGGAGTGTTTCTTTTGCAAGAAACAACTTCCGATTATCGGAGTGTTTCTTTTGCAAGAAACAACTTCCGATTA
>WRDG01000173.1 GCA_009783525.1 Defluviitaleaceae bacterium
CTCTCGATCCTGTTTGTGTAGGCTTTAATATTTGCGCGTCCGCCGTTGCAATTCGAATTGATCGCATTGAGCATGACCTCCGAATCTTTAAGCCTGACCGGATCGATGTCAAACAGAGCTATTTCGGATTCGCAAAGCGACGGCGTAAGCATCGCGTCACCCAAAACATTTTTTGCGAACACGGTGCTGCCCGCGCCCATAAAAGTAATTTTCGGCATTAACTCACCTTTTCAATTTATTTTTTTTTTTTGTAAATTTTTTTTATCATAACACCAAAAATTTTTTTTACAAAAAAAATTTGTGAGCGCAAATAAATCCAAAAAAAGAAAATAAATGCCAAAAAATCCCGCAGTTAAGCCAAAAACAAGTAACGAGATTACAAAAAAAACCGAATTTTTTAAAGAAAAGCCCGCCGGTTGTCTGTATGATTTTTTCATAAATAAATCCGGAGGCGTAAACATGAACTCAATGCAAAGAGTAACGGCGGCAATAATGCGGGAAGAGACCGACCGCTGTCCCGTGTACCCCATACTGGCGGGCATATCGCGCAAATTGGTGGGCGCAACTTACAAAGAATGGTCGACCGACGCAAAAATATGCGCGGAGGCTTTTTACCGCAGCGTCGTCGAATTCGAACTCGACACGGCTGTCACATTGATCGACCTTTCGATCGAATGTGACGCGTGGGGCCAGCCCATCATTTACAACGAAAATGACGCCGCGCATCCGGACTATAAAAATCAAGTCATTAAATCGACCGAAGATTACGCAAAAATAAAAAAAGCCGACTACCGGACGTCGGAACGGATGATGATGCACATCGACGTTTGCAAAAGGCTTGTCGAAAAATCAAACGGCGAGTTCCCGGTGGTCGCTTTCGTGTTCGGGCCGCTCGGGGTTCTTTCGATGCTGCGCGGCCAGCAGGAAATGTACATGGATATTTACGACGACCCCGACGCCGTTAACGCGGCGGCTCGTGAAATAAACGAGACGCTAAAAGATTACGTCAACGCGATTATCGATACCGGAGTAAACGCTGTCATGCTCGACACGCTTTTCGCTTCGGGTTCCATAATGTCAAAGCAAATGTGGAAAGAAACTGAAGGCGGGCTTGCCAAAGAGCTCGCGGACATCTGCCACGCGCGCGGATGCCTCGTCATGATCCACAACTGCGGCGAAAAAATTTATATGGACGCTCAAATCGAATCGATGAACCCGTGTGCGATATCGTTTTTGCATGTGCCGGACGACTGCAAAGATTTTTACGAGTGCAAGCAAAAATACGGAAGCAAGGTTACGCTGATAGGCTGCGTTCCGCCGCCCATGGCCATTGTTGCGACGGACGAAGAATGGATCGAAAAATGCAAAGAACAAATCGACATGTTCGGCGCGGGCGGAGGCTACATGCTGGCCACCGGCTGCGAGTACCCGTCCTGCGCCGACCTTAACAAGGCGCGCTTGATGGTCGAAACCGCGAAGAGTTATAATCCGCATAAAAAATCCGTGCGGCAGCTCGCGGGATAATTCAAAATTCGATGATTAACTGCAAAATTTAATTAATCATCGAATCTTTCACAAGGCGGTTTAAATGGAAAACATTCAGGCTTCGTTCGAAAGGCTCTGCGAAATAATAGACATCCTGCTCGGCGAAAACGGTTGCCCGTGGGACCGGGCGCAAACGATTAAAAGTCTCAGGGAAGACCTGCTCGAAGAATGTTACGAGGCTCTTGAAGCGGCAGACAAATACAAAAACAATCCAAGCTCCCCGCACAACGGTTCCGTTACGGAAATCATTCTGCTGTGCGAGGAGCTTGGCGACGTTTTGCTCACTGTAGTCCTTATGGCAAAAAAAGCGGAGCGGGACGGCGCGTTTAAAATCGAGGACGTGCTTCGCGGCATTTGCGGCAAAATGACGAGCAGGCACAGCCATGTCTTCGGGAGCGATACCGCGCGGTCCGAATCGGACGCGTTGTCTGTATGGAACAAAAATAAATCGGCGGAAAAAAAATATTCAAACGAATATGAAAAGCTTCTTTCGGTGCCGAGGACAATGCCTTCGCTGCTGCGCGCGCAAAAAATAATCGGCAAGGCAAAACTCGAAGGCGAATTGAAAAATTGCGTGTCCGATGCCTGCGCCGATCTCAACGGTGACAATTTAAAAAGCAATTTCGGAAATTTTTTGTTTAAAATCGTAAAAATTGCTAAATTTATGGATATAAACGCAGAAATTGCATTGACAAATTTTTTAGATGAGTTTATAAATAGCTACAATTAAGTTAAAATCCAAAAGCGTACGAAACCCGCATAAGTACGCCGAAGGATAACAACAAGGAGGATAATAAATGAACAAAACCGAACTGATAGCTGCCATCGCAGCGAAGTCCGATCTTACAAAAAAAGATTCGGAAAAAGCCTTAAAGGCGTTTGAAGAAGCCGTTACCGAAGCGTTGGTAGCAGGCGATAAGGTTCAAATGGTTGGTTTCGGAACATTCGACGTAGCAGAACGCGCCGCACGCGAAGGACGCAATCCGCAGACAAAAACTCCGATGCACATCGCGGCATCAAAAGCGCCCCGCTTTAAAGTAGGCAAATCGTTGCGTGACGCCGTCAACGGTAAAAAAGGTTAATTGACCGGCACCAAAAATAAAGGCTGTTGAAAATCAACAGCCCTTTTTTTTTGCGCAAACTCAATTTAAAGGATGGTTTTATGCCTAACGACAACTGTTTTATTTTAAAACAGCTTGAAGTTCCGCGCCGCACCGCAGATGCGGTTCTTGACACGGACACATTCAACGAAATTGACGACCAGTTCGCGCTGGCGTATTTCATGCGCTCGCCGGAACGGATCACGCCGCGCGCAATTTACGCCGCGCCTTTTTTTAACAGCCACTCGTCTTCGCCGGAAGACGGCATGGAAAAAAGCTACGACGAAATATTGAACATCCTGTCTCTTTGCGGAAGGGACGATTTTATTCCGAACGTGTTCAAGGGCTCAAAAAATTATTTGCCCGACGAAAAAACGGCGTCCGCGTCTCCCGCCGCAAGCGACCTCGCAGCGCGCGCAATGAACTACACGCCGGACAACCCGCTTTACGTTCTTGCAATAGGCGCGATAACGAACATTGCCTCCGCGATTTTGCTCAACCCGGAAATAATAAGCCGCATAGTCGTCGTGTGGCTCGGCGGCAATTCGCACGATATTTGCTGGCCGGAGTTTAACATGATGCAGGACATCGCCGCCGCCCGCGTAATTTTCAACAGCACCGTTCCGTTCGTCCAGCTGCCGTGCTGCGGCGTGGTGAGCCATCTTACGACCACGGGACCGGAACTGCGTTTTCATTTGGAGGGCAAAAGCAAAATAGGTGACTATCTTTGCAAATTAACATGTAAAGAAGTGGGCGATACGGGTCATGTTTGGAGCCGCGTCATATGGGATATTTCTGTTGTCGCGTGGATGCTCGGCCTGGCAGCCGACCGCGTAACCGCGGCGCCGCTGCCTTCTTATGACAACGGCTACGTTTTTAACGGCAGCCGTCATTTTATGAAGTATGTCTATTGGTTAAACCGCGACGAAGTTTTTAAGGATCTGTTCGCAAAATTATTTTAATGTGTTTTAAAACGCTTTGTGTTTTAAAACGCTTTGTGTTTTAAAACGCTTTGTGTTTTAAAACGCTTTGTGTTTTAAAACGCTTTGTGTTTTTAAAACGCTTTGTGTTTTAAAACGCTTTGTGTTTAAAAAACACTTACCTCTTAATCTTTTGAATGACGGACAGGCCTTGGACAAACTCTTTATTGTCTTTGGTTTTAGAAAGCATGTCCGTCACCTGCTCCATAAATTCTGTTGGAGGGATCCTTCCGGTCATTTCGCGCAGGGTATACGTCGCGTCGAGCTCGAGATCGGTCAGCAGATCCTCTTCGCGCCGGGTGCCTGATTTGACAATGTCGATTGCAGGGAATATCCGCCTGTCGGAAATGCGGCGGTCCAAAACAAGCTCCATGTTGCCCGTGCCTTTAAATTCTTCAAATATAACGTCGTCCATTTTGCTTCCGGTATCGACCAGCGCGGTCGCAAGCACTGTAAGCGAGCCGCCTTCTTCTACGTTGCGGGCCGCGCCGAAAAATTTTTTCGGGATGAACAGAGCCGCCGGATCCAATCCGCCGGACAGGGTGCGCCCGCCCGCGGGCATCGTGAGATTGTACGCGCGCGACAGCCTCGTGATCGAATCCAAAAGCACGACGACGTCCTTGCCCTGCTCCACGAGCCGCTTTGCGCGTTCAAGAACCATTTCCGCAACTCGCTTGTGGTGCTCGGGCTGCTCGTCGAACGTCGAGTAGACTACCTGGCAGCGTTCGTTTTTTATCGAGCGCTGCATGTCGGTCACCTCTTCCGGGCGTTCGTCCACGAGCAAAACAATCAAAAATATTTCGGGATAGTTTTTTGTGACGGCGTTCGCTATGGATTTAAGCAGGACTGTCTTGCCCGCCTTAGGCGGCGATACGATCATGCCGCGCTGTCCGCGCCCTATCGGCGCAAGCAGATCGATAAGCCGCGTCGAATATTCGTCGCGGTTGTTTTCTAGCAAAATTTTTTCCTTTGGGAATATTGGCGTGAGGTTTTCGAACGGCACGCGCTTTGTCGCCGCCTCCGGCGGGTCGCCGTTGACTTGCTTGACATACAGTATCGCTTTAAATTTTTCGCCTTCTTTTGCTACGCGGGTCACGCCGTTAACCAAATCGCCGGTTTTTAAATAAAACCTGCGTATCTGCGAAGGGGCGAGGTAGATGTCGCCGGGTCCGGGCAAAAAATTATCCGTGCGTAAAAATCCGTAGCCGTCTGGCAGCACTTCGAGTATCCCCTCGGCCTGCGGCCCTTCTTGAAGCGCGGCCTTTGTCTGCTTGACTGTTTCCGCAGCTGTTTCAGCAATTAAAGCGGCTTCCGCCGCC
>WRDG01000174.1 GCA_009783525.1 Defluviitaleaceae bacterium
CGTGCCGTTATATATGTTAAAACTTGCCGAAAGATTTTCGCAAAGCTTTTTTTGCATTTATAAATAAGAAGGAGAAGTAAAGTGAAAAAAACAACTAAGCTACTTTGCGCGGCTATTATGTCGATGACACTATTTGCCGCACTTGTTACACAGACGCAAGCGTGCACTTATATGGGAGTCGACCATCGAAACGGCACATATGTAAAGTACATATATGTGTTCGGTTCCGGTTCGGCAACCGTAATTACGCCGACACCGCCTAATACAGTGTATTATGAACATCCTTGGTTTGGATTTATTCACAGTGGTACACTGTCAAAAACAAGCTCTTACACTACAAACGTCACCTCGACAGTTGCACCGCCTAATTTTATGTACGAATTTAATCTTGTTGTAACAATCGAAAAAGGAAATATGCACACGCTATATACAGGTTTAATAAAAAATTCAGCTTGCACCGCTCCGTTTACGCCTACAAACACATTAAACGTCGATTAAAATTGCAATTAGGGAGCCTCTGTAAACCAACATTTATCTCATTTGAATATTTTTAACAAATGAACGTTGCGTTGAAACAGATCGTTTGTTTATGTTACATGAGGCACTCTTTTAATTAATTGAAAAGAGGCATATATATGACAAAACAATTATTTCTATTCGCTTTTATTATTTTAATCTTTATCTTTACTTCATGCGCAACAAAAGAAAATAAAGGCAATATTACCGCCATAATCGGCACTAATGTTTTCATGGAAAAAATAACGGGAAATGATCAAGTAATTAAAGTGTTGGTTGAAGAACCCGAAAGTAAGATCGTTTACATGATTGAAAAAAACGTAATGCAAATATCAAGAGTAAACACGAATTATTCAAAACTTGAAAAAATCCTGTTTGAAACGCAAGGCAATACCGAGGCAGCGGGAAATTGTGTTAACGAGAATATTTACGTTTTAACAGAAAACAATTCCGGCGAGCACTTGGTTTGCATTTACGATTCAAACATGAAATATATCAAGTCTATTTTATTAAATGACTACGAGTGCGGCAAATATGGTTACATAATTGATTTATTAATTACAAAGAACAATTACATTTTGGTTTTTAACGAAGGCATTGTTGCATATAGCCATAAAGGAAAAAAGGAAGGTTTATTCGAAGGTGCTGTGTACGGCGCGGCAACCGACGGGCAAAACCTTTTTTTTATTACGCAAACGTCGTCGACGATTTTAAACAGGGTAGACAATCTAAAAACATTCAGCCTCGCATGGTCCGTTGATGTAAACATATCACCGGATTCAAACTACATACCGTTGAGTTACGGCGAAAATAAAAATCTTTTGCTTTTGCCGATAAACCAGCACGGAGTAATTTACGCTTACGGGCGCGACGGAAAATATGTTGGTGAAGCTCTCGACCTTTACGAATGTGAAATGTTTGCGGATGAATTGATTAAAAACGACGGCAGACTATGGACAGTATTTAATACTGTATATATGAATAAGGCGGGTGCTTTGGAGGTTTCCATGCTTTTGCTGTATGACGATTTCCACAGCAGTCATGTATATTTTAATGCTGATATTTATGTGAACGAAGAAGCCGAAACCGCAATAGCAGGGCGCTTGGACGGCAAATCTATATTGACCGTCCGCGGCAACTATATAAATAGCGTAAATTGGAAATATCCTATTTTGTTGTATGAAAAAATGCACCCGGAGATAAAAATTAAAATTTATTCGTACGAATCTTTTGCTGTAACTGATTACACGGTTATGACGACAACCGAACTGATGGCTGGTGTTTCGTCGGGATGGGACGTTTTAAGCATGACGGGTTTGCCGGCAATATTGTATGCGGAAAAGGGTTTATTGGCGAATTGGTACGATATAGAAGGGACTGAACCGTTCCGTGACGGTTCCGAATACACGCCGCACATGATTGATATTTCGCGTGTCGACGGCAAAATATATTTTCTTCCTGTAGTAAGTTTCGGTGACTATATATATGCGCATACAGGTCATCCGCTGTTTGGCGAGATAGAGGCGGCATCAAAAACATGGACATGGAGTGACCTTGCTTATTATATGGACAACGTGGGCGAGGATTTTGCGCCTGTTGAAATGAACATGAATTATTACGGTGCGGTCGACTCGGGCTGGTTCAACCAAATTTCCGGGCTAATTTTATATGTAACAACCCCATTGTTTTATAACCGGTCAACGGACAGGGCCGTACTGTTTGCCGCAGCCGAAGAATCGATGGAAAATCTTGGTTTGTTCGTTGGCAAAAATTACTTTGATATTAACGAAAAACCCGGTGCTTTTATATTGAGGGTTTTTATGCCCGACGAATTGGCAGTAAGCCCGAGGATTAATGATCTGCTTGAATATACGCCGCTTCCGCTTCCGGTCGGTTCTGACGGTATGCGCAGCGTAACCCTGTCGGAGGGCTACATGATAATGGAAAGCAGCGGTTTAAAAAAAGAGGCGGCAGAATTTATACGTTTTTTGACGGATTTTAATAAGCGAAGACATATGAATTCTACAAGGGTAAACAGAGTAGACGATTTTATGCAAATGTTTGATGAAATGGACGATTGGCTTTTCGAAAACGGGAAACCGGAACGCGGCAGCTTGGAGGCGTTTTTACGCAAGCATGACATTGCATCGTCATATTTTAATAATGCATGTGATTACGACATTGCGTTTTCTGCATCGCTGCTTGAAGCGGCGTATGCGTATTTTAACGGTGCATTAAGCAAACAGGCGGCTATTGAAGAAATTACCGATAAATTGTGGGTGCGTAACAACCAATGAAAATGAAAAAAATAACGTTTGCGGCGTTTATGCTGCCGTTTGCGGCGGGATTTGTTCTGTGTATGGCTGCGCCTTTGTTTTACGGGCTGGCGCTTTCTTTTTTTGATATTTTTTCAAACGAGTTTGTAGGTTTGCAAAATTATGCCGGGGTTATTAAAAACCCGGTTTTTTTGCGCGCCGCGTTAAATACCGCCGTATTGGCGGCGGCGGCAATAACGGCGCTTGTTGCGGTTTCTTTTTTTATTTCGTGCGTTTTGATGCGCATGCCGGGGAGGCAGAGCATCGCAAAAATAATGGCTGTGCCGTTGGCTGTGCCGGCAGTCAGCGTTTCGTATGTATGGTATTCGGTTTTTCATTACAAGGGATATTTAAACGGAGTTTTGTCCGTTTTTTTCGGCAGGGTAAATATAAATTGGTTTTCCGGTCCGCTTATGTACTTGCCGGTCATACTGCTGTTCCTTTGGAAAAACGCGGGCTTCGCCGCGCTTATTTACCTGTCCGGCCTAAACGCCATACCGCGTGAGTATGAGGATGTATTGCGTCTCGACAGCGAAAAGCTTATTGACCGCATAAGGTTAATCTATTGGCCGTGCGTTTTTCCGCAGACATTTTTTGTAATAATCATCGGGTTGTGGCGAGTTATGAATATATTTACGGAAATATACGCCGTTTGGAGCGACTACCCGCCGCTGCCGCTGTATTTGCTGCAGCATTTTATTTATCACAATTATATGAATATGGAATACGGGCGCTCCGTTGCTGCGGCGGTGTTCTTATCGTTTATGGTGCTGGCGTTTGCCGTTATTTTCCGCATGGCGGAAAAGAGATACTCCGATGAATAAAATACTGCGCGGATTTTTTTACGCATTTTTCTGTCTGCTGGTGTTCGCGCCTGTCTTGCAGATATTGTTTGCGGCGTTTACGGAAACCGGCGTTCTTGCGGAAATATTAAGCAAGCCGTCTATGTTTTTTTCGGGCTATTACGAAGCGTTTGCGTTTCCGTCGCCCGTTTCGGTAAAGTCCTTCAGCGCCGCCGTAACGCCGGCAATAGTCAGGCAGTGGACAAACTCCTTCGTTTATGCCGCCGCCATAACATTTTTGCAATGCGCGGTTTCGTTTCCGGCAGGGTTTTTGTTTGCGAAAATCAATTTTGCAGGCAAAAAGGCGATGTTTTTTTTCATTACCGTTGCAATGCTGCTGCCCTTCCATGTGATCATGCTGCCAGGATTTATTATGCTTAACGCCGCGGGGCTTATCGACAACCCTGTTTCGGTTTTGCTGCCGGGTATTTTTTCGCCCTTCGGCGTGTTTTTTTTCAGGCAGTTCATTTCGCAGGTAGACAACGAGCAGATAGAAGCCGCGCAAATCGACGGCGCGTCATGGACGCGGATCCTGCTGCAGATAGTGCTGCCTAACATCGCGGGCGCGTTTTTCGTTTTCGTTTTGATTTCGTTTTTGCAATATTACGCCGCGGTCGAGCCGGCTTTGATTTTTTTGCGGAGCGCGGCAAAAATTCCGCTCGGAGTCACGCTCAGGGCCCTTGCCGATTATTCGCCCGCGATGATGTTTGCGCCGTCGGTCATTTATTTGCTGCCGCCGGTTGCGGTGTTCGCCATATGCTCGTTCGGTATGGCGGGGATTAAAATCGTAAAAAGAATAAATAAATAATAAAAATTATTTTAAACGGAAGCTGCGGCGTTCAAAAAAAATTCGTTTGTTTGCGGGAACCTTAATTATTATTGAGGTTCCTTTATTTTATTGTTGTAAGAAAATTAACAAAATTATAAAATAAAAAAAATTTTGTGTATGAGGAGTATTCAATGCAAAAGGCAAAATACATTTGGTACGAACCGGACGACACTTCGCGCAACCCTTACGCGGCGTTCCGCAGGACGTTTGAAACGGACGGCCGCGTTAAAAACGCGGAGCTTAATATTTTCGCGGACACCTGCTACCAATTGTTCGTCAACGGAAAATTTATCGGGTTCGGCCCGGTTCGGTTCGATCCGAAGTTTCCGCAGTACGATACATATGATATAGCGAAGTATCTGGTTCCGGGGAAAAACGTGATTGCCGTTACCGTGAACTATTTTGGTGTAAAGACCTATAAAGCAATGCCAAACA
>WRDG01000175.1 GCA_009783525.1 Defluviitaleaceae bacterium
GATCGTCTACACTTCGGCCGACAGCGTCTTTCAAGTTGCCGCGCACGAATCCGTCGTGCCGCTCGGCATGCTCTACAAAATTTGCGAAGCCTCGCGCGAAATGCTTGACGGCCGCAGCCACCCGCTTGCGGGCCGAGTGATTGCGCGTCCGTTTACCGGCGAGGCAGGTTCGTTCAAGCGAACCGAAAACCGCCGCGACTACGCGGTCGCGCCGCACGGCGAAACGGTGCTTGACGCGCTTGAAGCGCAGGGCATGACCACGTTCGGCATAGGCAAGATTGAAGACATATTCTGCGGGCGCGGCGTGAAGCATTCCGTTCATACGACCAACAACCGCGACGGCATAGACGCCGCAGTTAACGCACTAAAAGAAAATTTTGATGACGCTTTGATATTTGCCAACCTCGTTGATTTCGATATGCTGTACGGACACAGAAAAGACGCGAATGGATACGCCGGAGCTTTAGAATATTTCGACGCGAGGCTGCCCGAAATAATCGGCTCGCTGCGAAACTGGGATGCGCTGTTCATAACCGCGGACCACGGCTGCGACCCGACCACGCCTTCCACCGACCATTCGAGAGAATATGCGCCCGTGTTGGTTTACGGCGGCAAAATAAAGCCGGTCCCGCTTTACACGCGCGAATCTTTTGCGGACTTGGGCGCGACCGTTTATAAAATGCTTGCAAAAAAAAATTGGACAAACGGAAAATGTTTCGACCTAAATTAATTTAAGAGGTACGCATGCAAAATATAAGGCTGTACACGGACGGCGGCTACATCGAGCGGCTGTTAAACGAAGCGGTCGGCGCGGATCAAGCCGCGCTCGAAAAAATTTTGGACAAAGCGGAAAATTTTTACGGCTTGGCGCACAATGAAGTCGCGGCCCTGTTAAAAATGGATGACAACGGCCCGTGGGAACGGGTTTTTAACATCGCGGGAAAAATTAAGGCGCGGATATACGGCGACAGAGTCGTTATGTTCGCGCCGCTTTACGTCAGCGACTACTGCGTGAACAACTGCGCCTATTGCGGCTTCGCGGAGGGGCGCGGCGTCAAGCGACGCAAGCTCACCATGGACGAGATACGCGCCGAAGTAAATATTTTGGAAAACATGGGACACAAGCGCATAGCACTGGAAGCGGGCGAAGATCCGGTCAACGCGCCGCTTTCATATATACTTGACGCTTTGCAGGCGATCTATTCCGTCAAAGGAAAAAGCGGCGGCATCCGCCGCGTCAACGTGAATATCGCCGCGACGGACACGGACAGTTACAGGCAGCTAAAAGCGGCGGGCATAGGAACGTATATATTGTTCCAGGAGACATACCACCGCCCCACATACGAAAGCGTACACGGCGACGGCCCGAAAAAAGATTATGTTTATCACAGCACGGCGTTCGACAGGGCAATGGACGGCGGATTGGACGACGTGGGCGGCGGCGCTCTGTTCGGCCTGTACGATTCGGACTACGAAGTCATAGGGCTTATGCTTCACAGCGAATATCTCGAAGAAAAATACGGCGCGGGCTTCCACACGATTTCTTTGCCGCGCATCCGCAAGGCCGAAGGACGTCAAACGAACTGGCCGCACGCCGTAAGCGACGAAAAATTTTTAAAGCTCGCGGCGGTAGTGAGGCTCGCCGTGCCATATACCGGCATCATTATTTCTACGCGCGAGACTCCCGAAATGCGGCGGCGTTTGATAAGCTGCGGGGTTTCGCAGCTGTCCGGCGGCTCGGCGGTCGAAGTGGGCGGCTATTCGCTGCGCGAAAAAAACGCGAAGCAATTTAATGTAATGGACGGCAGGACGCCGCAGGATATTTTATTGTGGCTGATGGACGAGGGGCTCGTGCCGAGTTTTTGCACGGCGTGCTACCGCAGCGGCCGCACGGGCGACCGCTTCATGGCGCTCGCAAAAAGCGGCGGGATAAAAAACGTGTGCGCCCCGAACGCATTGATAACGCTCGCGGAATACGCTTCCGACTATGGTTCGGAGCAGTTCAGGTCAAAGGCGCTTGCGTTGATAGATAAAAAAATAAGCGGGCTGGACACCGAAGCCGAGCAAAAAAAATTGCGCGAAACAATCGAGCGCATCTTAAGCGGGGAGCGTGACCTGTTTGTCTGAAAAGCCTTTGGTCGCGCTGTTCGGCAAAACGAACGCCGGCAAGTCTTCGCTGTTTAACGCGCTGCTCAACCAGCCGCGGGCGATCGTTTCAGACATCGCGGGCACTACTACGGACGCGGTTTATAAAACCGTCGAGCTTCAGCCCGTCGGCCCGGTCGTGCTGGCGGACACGGCGGGCCTTTTCGACGGCGGCGCGCTGGGCGAAGCACGCGGCAAAAAAACGCGGAGGCTGCTTGAAACGGCGGACCTTGGAGTGTACGTGACAGACGCTTCGCAGTACGACAAAAACGAATACGAAAATATTAAGGGCATGCTCGATAAAATCGGCCTGCCTTTTTTAACGGCGTTCGCAAAAAAAGATTTGTGCGCCTCTATGCAGACGCCGCAAAATTTTTTTCCCGTTTCGGTTTTCGACGGAGCGAGCGTCGATAAATTACGCGCGGCGATAACAGACAGCCTGCAAAAAAATTTCGCTCCGGAGCCGTCGCTTATCGAAGGGCTTAAAACGGACGGCGCGGTCGTGCTCGTGATACCGGTTGATTCGGGCGCGCCCGCAGGCCGGCTCATACTGCCGCAAGTAAAATTTATTCGCGACTGCATGGACAAAGACGTCCGCTGCCACATAACCAACGAAAAAACTTTGCCGCAGGCGCTGGACGAGCTGCCGCACATTGCGTACGCCGTAACGGATTCGCAGATATTTCCCGCCGCGGACAGGCTCGTGCCCAGGGAAATCCCGCTTGTTTCGTTTTCCGTTTTGACCGCGCGCCAAAAAGGCGACTTCGAGTCGCTGTGCGGATCGGCGGCAAGCATCGGCGCGGTGAAAATTAAAGGCGGCCGCGTTTTGATCGCGGAGTCCTGCACCCACAACCGATCGCACGAGGACATCGGCCGCGTAAAAATTCCCATGCTGCTTGAGCGGGACGCGCGCGCAAAAATCGAATTCGAATTTTGCAGCGGGCCGGAGTTCCCGGAAGACTTGAGCCCGTTTGATTTGGTCGTGCACTGCGGCGGCTGCATGATTTCGGCGCGGGCGTTTGCCGCAAGACAAAAGGCGGCAGACGGGCCCGGCGTGCCGTTTACCAACTACGGGCTGGCCATCGCCTACTGCACCGGCGTTTACGAAAGATGCATAAGCTCGTTAAAAAAACTTGCGGAATAAAAATTTGTGAAATATAATCTCAAAAAAATACCTGGGATGTTCGACAACCTGCCATTTTGAACCTACAGGACCAAAACGGGAACCCTATCGAATCGCAGCGCTGACGTCGGGCCGCAACATTTGCTTATGCAGCAGCGGATGGCGGATGCGTTGTTGCGGGATCCCACCTAACATTATGTTAGGTGTCAAAATGCGGGACCGGCATCTTGGGTTATTTTTTTTTGCAAAATTTTTGGTAAAAGGAAAAAAAACATGAAGCCTGACACGGTATACACAACATATTCAAACGGCGACGGCAGCGCGTCGCTAAAAAGCCTTGAGCCGGTCAAAATGACGGAAGCCTCCGCCGCGGACACGCGCACAATCGTCATAGACGAAACAGTTACCGGCCGGGCAATGCTCGGCATGGGCGGGACATGGACCGACACGGACGTTTACAACCTGCAGCGAATGAGCAAAGCCAAGCAGGACGAAGTTTTGACCGCGCTGTTTGATAAAGACAAGGGAGCGGGCTGGAATTTTATGCGCCTGCCGTTCGGCTCGACGGATTGGGAGTCTACCTGCGACTATTACACTTACTGCGACATGCCCCGGGGCGAAAAAGATTGGGATTTGAAAAATTTCTCGATCAAGCGCGACATCGGCCGGGGCTTTTTTAATTTGGCGCGCCGCTGCACGGAGATTGACCCCGGCGTAATTTTTTTGGCCTCCGTTTGGGGCGTGCCCGGCTGGATGAAAGAAAACGATTCCATTATGTTCGGGCGCTTCGACGCGGCCTGCACCGACGTGTACGCGAAATATCTCCGCATGGCGGTTCAGGCGTACGCGGAACAGGGCGTTAAGCTGCACGCATTGACGACGCAAAACGAGCCGCTCACCGGCGACGGCCGCGCCACCCCGGCCTGCCGATTTACATGGCGAATGCAAAAAGGCGTGATAACCGCCCTTCGCCGCGAATTTGACGCGCACGGCATCGACACCGAAATTTGGATCTACGACCACAATTTCGATATGGCGGACGTTTTTGTCGCGCCGCTGCTTGAGGACGCGGAGGCGCGCGCGGCTTTTGACGGCGTGGCGTTCCACGACTACGGCGGCAGCCCGGAAGTGATGGGCGAGCTCGCGCGCAAATATCCCGACATTCCGTTTTACATGACCGAACGGTTTATCGCCTCGGTTTCGGACATGGACAACCTCGTGCAGCAATTGCGAAACGGCGCGCAAAGCTACATCCAGTGGAAAACGATGACAGACGAGTACAGCGGCCCGCACCAATTTTTAGGCAGGCCGTTTATATACCGCAGGCCCACGCGGCAAGAATATCTCCCGTTCGTATACAACATGAAGGACGACGCCGATGACTGGCGCAAAGCGCCGTCCTACGGGCTGTACGCGCAGTTCACGAAATTTTTGCGCCGCGGCATGAAGCGCGTCGACTGCACGGGCGGCTGCCGCGAATTTATTACCGCTGCCGCGTTTGCCGACGATAAAAGAAAAATCGTTTTGGTTGCGGTCAACCAAACCGACGCCGAGCAGCCGTTCACGCTGCGCATTGGCGGCGCGGAAGCCGCGCTCGTCATGCCGCCGCAATCCGTCGCCTCGCACGAAATCATGCCCGGC
>WRDG01000176.1 GCA_009783525.1 Defluviitaleaceae bacterium
AGCAAAAAAACCGCCTTTTGCAAATCATACCGGACCTTAAGCCTGACGCCTGGGCCACGACATTATTGGCGGACAGGCTTACGACCGCCGCCAAATCGGGCTTAAAAAAATTTAACATCGAACTGATAGTAAACGGCGCGATGCGCAACCTTGACGTCGAGTTTAAAAAAATTCCGTATAAAGACAGTTTCGTGATGATCGGATACATATACGACATGACAGAAATGCGCGAGCGCGAAATCGAGCTGATACGCACGCGGAACATAAACGAACTGCAGCTCGTCAAATTAAACCTCATGGTCAAGGCTTCCAAAATAGGCCTTTGGGATATGGAGGTTGTGCAGGGCAATCCTTTGAGTCCGTCTAACCGCTTTATTTATTCAAACGAGTTCAGGCAAATGCTCGGTTACGAAAACGAAGCGGACTTCCCGGATTTTTTCGGAAGCTGGGCCGAGCTTTTGCACCCGGAAGACAAAGACGAAACTCTCGGCGCGTTAAAAAAACATTTGTCGGACAAGAGCGGGCGGACGCCGTATCATACGGAGTTCCGCCTTTTGAAAAAAAACGGCGAATACACATATTTCCGCACGTCCGGCGAGACTATCCGCGATGCGGACGGCAATGCGGTTAGGATAGCCGGCGCGCTTGTGGACATAACGGAAACGAAAAACATAATTTTAGATTCGGAGCGCCAGCGCATAGAAGCAGAGGCGGCAAGCAAAGCGAAAAGCTCGTTTTTAAGCACGATGAGCCATGAAATACGCACTCCCATGAACGCGATAATAGGAATGACTGCCATCGGCAAAAAAGCGGCCGACTTAAAAAAAGCGTACGACGCGTTCGTAAAAATCGACGGCGCTTCAAAACATCTGCTTGGGGTAATAAACGACATACTCGACATGTCCAAAATAGAGGCGGACAAGTTCGACCTGTCTCTTGTCAGCTTCGATTTCGAAAAAATGCTGCAAAAGGTAGCGGACGTAATAAATTTCCGCGTGGACGAGCGCCAGCAAAAATTCCGCATAAACATCGGCAAAGAAATGCCGCGCATATTGATAGGCGACGACCAGCGGCTCTCCCAGGTAATTACCAACCTGCTTTCAAACGCGGTAAAGTTTACGCCGGAAGAAGGCACCATTTTTCTTGACTCGCAGCTTATATCCGAAGAAAACGGTTTTTGCCGGCTGCAGATAAGCGTTGAAGATTCCGGCATCGGCATAACAGACGAACAAAAGTCGCGTCTTTTTAAAACATTTGAACAGGCCGAAGCCGGCACGTCGCGCAAATTTGGCGGCACCGGCCTCGGCCTTGCTATTTCCAAACGGATTGTCGAGCTCATGGGCGGCGAGATTTGGGTCGAGTCGGAGCCCGGCAAAGGCTCAAAATTTATTTTTACCGTTTCGTTGAAGCGGGGTTCGGCCGACAAGATCATGCTGCTGCCGGAAGGCGTCAACTGGAAAAACATCCGCATTTTTTTGGTGGACGACGACCCGGCCGTGCGCGATTTTTTTGTCGAGCTTTCGGATTCGTGGGGGGTTTCCTGCACGGTCGCCTCAAGCGGCGAAGACGCCGCAAAAAAACTTGAGCGCGACGGCAATTACGACATTTATTTTATTGACTGGAACCTGCCGGGCATGAACGGCGGCGAGCTTGCGCAGCGGATACAGGAAAAGACATCGGACAAACTGTTCGTGGTAGTCACTTCGTCGATCGACAGGTATGTGATTGAAGAAGAGGCGCGCACTGCCGGCGTGGACAAATTTTTGCCCAAGCCGCTGTTCCCGTCGATGCTTGTGGACATGATCAACGAGTGCATAGGGATCGACAATGTGATCGAGCGGGACGACAAAATTGATTTTCATGATAATTTTTCGGACGGCGCGATACTTCTTGCGGAAGACGTGGAGATAAACCGCGAAATAGTCCTGGCGCTTCTTGAGCCGACCGGGCTTTGCGTCGACTGCGCGGAAAACGGGGCGCAGGCTGTGGCGATGTTTGAAATGGCGCCGGACAGGTACGACATGATTTTTATGGACGTCCAGATGCCGGAGATGGACGGGCACGAGGCAACCCGCGCCATAAGAGCGCTGAGCGCGCCAAGGGCCAAAGAAATACCGATAATAGCCATGACGGCAAACGTGTTCCGCGACGACGTCGAGCAGTGCCTCGCCGCCGGCATGAACGACCACATCGGCAAGCCGTTGGATTTTAACGATGTCTTGAAAATATTACGGACGTACATAAAATAAATATTTTTTCGGGGGGATTATATGGATCCGTCAGGCAAGAAAAGACTGCTGCCGCTGGCCACTAAGGTCACGGCCATCGTTTTGCTTATTATCCTTATAAACACGGCGATAATAGGCGTTTTGAGTTTTATTATAAACCGCGACGAATCTATCCGTGCTAGTTCCGACAAAGCGATGGTTATTGCAAAGTCGGCATCGATGTCCATATCTCCCGCCGAGTTCCGTTACGCCCTTGAAACGGGAATAAAAAACGAGCACTATCTGCACCTCGAGCAGCAGTATAATAAGGTGCGCACGGAAGAGAACCTTGCGTATTTTTACGCCGGCACGTTTGATCCGGTAGGCTGGACAGACCCCGAAGGCAGAATAGACGCGACTACCGGCGAAACGATGATAGTAAGCATGACGATTTACATCGAGGGCACGGTTTTCGATTTAAACAGCGGCGTGCGCCGGACTATGTTCCGCGACTCCGCTTTCGCGGCGTACGAAAGCGGCGAAACCCGCGTTACGGACCCTTACAATTTTAACGTTGACGGCAGCAAGGGCATTGCGGCCTACGCGCCTATCTTTGACGAAGGCGGGCAAATCATCGGGCTCATAGGCGTTTTGATGCCGATAGACCATGTGCTTGAACGCAGCGATCATTTTGCGATGCTCATGTTCGGCATTTCGCTGCTGATATTCGCGGTCATAATTTGGGCGCCCGTTTTTTATCTTAAAAACGCTTTGGCGAAGCCCCTGTCCGTGCTGCGCGAAGCTTCGGTCAAAATAACGAAGGGCGAGATGGACGTAAACATGCCCGTCAGAAAAACGAACGACGAAGTTGGGCTGCTCTCGCAAAATTTTGTAGACATGCAAAAAATTGTAATCGGCATGCAAACCGACATTAAAGGCGTGGTAGAAAACGCGCTTAACGGAAATTTGAGCTACCGCACAAACAACGACAAATACCCGGGCGAATGGCGCGAGTTAATCGTGAAGTTCAACAGCCTGATGGACACGATTTCGCTGCCCATAGACGAAGTGGCTTACGCCCTTGCGGAAATTGCGAACGGAAATTTCAACGTCCGCATTTCAAGCGACTATAAAGGCGATTTCGCAAGGATAAAAAAATCCGTCAATTCCACCGCGGTCGATTTGGATAAATATTTGACCGAAAAGGAAAAAGCGGAAAGCGACGCGTACAAGGCGGAACTTGCGAAAGGCCAGGCGGAGGCCGTGGCCGAGGCGATGCTTTCGAGCGCGAGGTACGCAAGAAAAATCCAGCGCAACCTCCTTCCGACAAACAGGGTGTTTGACGAAATTTTTGCCGACTATTCGATAATATGGGAGCCGCGTGACGTGGTAGGCGGCGACTTTTATTGGCTTAAAAATTTCGGCGGTTGCGCGGTGCTGTGCGTCTGCGACTGCACCGGGCACGGCACGCCCGGAGCGCTGCTCACGATGCTTGTGGCAAGCATTTTGGAAGCCCTGGTTACAAGCGAGCACTGCACAGACACTGCGCAAATATTGTATGCGCTCGACAGGCGGCTGGCGGCGGTGCTAAACGTTAAGACGGGCGGCGCGGCGGACATGGAGATTAACGACGGCTGCGACATCGTCGTAATGCACATATCAAAAGACGGTTCGATATTAATGTCGGCGGGCAACATAAACGTATTTGCCTGCGACGGAAGCAAGGTGACAAGGCACAGGGGGCAGTCGCTTTTTATAGGCGAAGGCAGGCTCGAGGGCAAGGGCGAAGTTGAAACGGTAAAAATTGAACCGAAGCCCGGCCAAAAATTTTATGTGGCGTCGGACGGACTGTCCGACCAAATAGGCGGCGGGCAAAAAAAGCAGTTCGGTTATAAAGTTTTGGAACAGATTATTTTAGAAAACCACAGCGAAAAGCAGGAAACAGTCACGAAAAAAGTATGGGACGCGTTCGAGGAGTACCGCGGCGACGAGCCGAGGCGGGACGATTTCGAGCTTATATCATTTAAATTATAAGGCAAAGCCGAAGGGGAGATAACAGACATGCTTGATATGAGCGAATATACCGGAGTATTGGAAAAGCTGAACATAAAGGTAATTTACAACGGCCCGATGTGGGATGACGGGATAAAGGGGCTCGCCGAAATGGTGAGGACCCACCTTATGCACGACCAGCTTTCGGGGAACATGTCCAAGGCTATCTTTTCCGTTTTTGTGGAGCAGGTGACTAACATCCTTATGTATTCGGCGGAAAAGGAAAAATATACGCAGCCGCCGGAAAACAAAGTTGTCGACGTTTCGATCGGCACGGTGATAATGGGCAACAAGACGGACAAGAGGGACACTTTTTTTGTCCAAACAAAAAACGCGGTAAAAAATGAAAACGTGGTCTTTTTGAGCGAAAAGATCGATCACTTAAACACAATGGACAAAAGCCAGCTCCGGCAATTTTATAAAGAAAAGATGCGCTGCGAAAACGACAGCCCTGACAGCCAGGGGGCGGGACTGGGTCTTATCGAAATTGCGAGGCGGGCCACGGCCCCCATCTCCTATTCGTTTGAACCAATATCGGAAAACCTGTCTTCGTTCACATTGTATGTAGAGATTACACAGGAGGGGGTTTGAACATGCCGTTTAAATTAATTAAAGAAAAAACCCGTACGACGCCGTATGTCTTGATCGA